>CAIYKV010000248.1 GCA_903926855.1 uncultured Bacteroidota bacterium
CCGGAAAGCGTGCCATCTGGCATTAGCTGTAAGCCATTGGTTAAAGCCAGATCATAATTCATTTTCATACTACCCAGTGGTAAACCACCTTCTACTTCCACCCCATAATCAGTTGCAGGAATGGTGGCAATACCCATGGGATCCGTTGCCAGTTTATTGATCCATCCTGCAGCCTGTTTTTTGGAATAGGTACCAAAAGGCAATACAAAATACCCCATGCGTACAATCAGATTGGGCAGAGCAAAATAAGAGATATCAGCCCAGTTTACACTGAGTCCATTATTATTGAAGGAGGGTTCAAATTCCATCAAAAATTTTTTCTCATGACGCCAGAGAAACATGGGACTAAACTCATAACGATCTGCATCGGCCATCGTATTTGTTTTTGAAGCCGTAGAGACACCATTGAGTGTATTGGTGGTTTTATTACTCATAAAACCAAACGTCGTTAATCCTACTACCATAAAATGATCATCGCCTGATTTATGGTAACTGGCCTGTTCTTCCAGAAAATTGAGTCTTTCATATATAGAAGAATCAACGGTAGAAGTGGTAGTGGTTTGAGCCGATGCATGAAAGGATAGAAACCAAAGCAATGCTATCGGGATCGCATATTGTATACAAAATATTTTCCGTTTCATTGTGTAATCGTTTAGGTGTAATAAGCAGGATACTCATTAGCTTTTCTTCTTGGCCAGGGTTCTGATATAGCATACCAGTTGCCATCTCTGGGTTTCATTTAAAACCTGTTTATACGAGATCATGGGTCCGCGGCCTTCTGTCATTTTATAGTATAGAGAGCCATCGGGTTCACTCTGCACTGCATCGGAGGTATGGTCAGCCGGTTTTGGATTCACAGAGGCAGAAGCAACGCCATCTCCTTTACCGCCATTTCCGTGGCAAGGGGTGCAATAAGTAGTATAGGTTTTCTTTCCTTCTTTAGCCGCAGACGCCGGATCTCCGGCTAATGGATTCTTTACCTGCAATGCCGCCGGTGGAACTACCCATGGTTTTGCTTTTGTTGACTGTGCAAGACCCTGGTTAACAAAGAGCAGGATCAGGATAAAATTCATAAGAATTACGGCGGGGGTTAAGCGCATGGCTTTTGCAATCGTTTTCATTGTTTAAACATTTATTAGATAAATGTTTAAAACTTTATCATGAAATGAAATGATTAAAATCAATGGCTAAATTGATTTATCTCAACCAATTTTATTAATTATAATAATATTAGTCAATAATGGGAGAAAATATTCCTGAACAACTTTTGAATATTCTCAATCATGGTAAATAAAAGAACTATAAATAACTTCAGAACAGATAAGATTATAAAAATTGCTTTAGTGGAATTTATTAGAATGGCCTGTATATGAAATATTAGAATTTGCTCTCCCTTTCTATAAAAGATATTTTAATAAAAACAGAATATTCCTTACGAATTTGAAATAGTAATTGATTGTTAATTCTGGATTTATGATGAAAAAATATTATTAGCCAGGCTGATTCTTGCATATTGCATAGGTGGAAGCAAACCGAATGAATTACCTTACCCCAATAATTCAGTCATGAAAGCCCTTGTATTAATAAAACAATCAGACCCTTTCCATTCCTTCGAAACCCGCGAGTTACCCAAACCCAGGCCAAAAGCCGGTGAGGTTTTAATTAAAGTAGCCGCTTCCGGATTAAATTTTGCGGATGTGATGGCGAGAAAAGGTCTTTACAAAGAAGCTCCTCCCTTGCCTTCTGTTTTGGGATATGATGTTTCAGGAACCATCGAAGAATTGGGTGAAGGTGTAACCCGGTTTCAAATAGGTGACAGGGTAACCGCCATGACGCGTTTTGGTGGCTATGCAGAATATGCGGCTACTAATGCGAGCGCTGTGGCGCTGATACCATCGCAAATGGATAATGCAACCGCAACCGCTCTAACCACCCAATATTGCACAGCTTATTATGCCGCCGCCGAAATGGTACAGTTGCATGCAGGTGATAAAGTGCTGGTGCAATCAGGTGCCGGTGGCGTGGGTACGGCATTGATACAATATGCCCGGTATAAAGGATGTGAAATATTTGCGACAGCAGGCAGTCAGGATAAAATGGATTATCTCCGTTCGATTGGCGTAGATCACCCTATTCAATATACCCTGCAGGATTTTGAAAAGATGGTAATGGAAATAACAAATGGTGAGGGGGTAGATGCCATTTTTGATGCAGTAGGAGGCAGTTCTGTAAAAAAAGGATTCCGTTCGCTGGCAGCTGGTGGTAGAATCGTTTGTTATGGTGCCGCTGATATGAGTGATAAAAATCTGTTTGGGAAGATTAATGCAGCATTGGGGTTTGGATTCTATCATCCTGCTATGTTAATGACACCTTCGAAATCAATCATTGGTATCAATATGCTTCGGATAGCAGATCATAAACCAGCTATGATACAGAAATGCCTGGAGTCCGTTATTAGTCTTAGCACAGAAGGCGTTTTTACTCCCCTGATCGGAAAAATATTCAAAGCAACAGAAATCGGACTGGCACATGAATATCTGGAGAAAAGAAAAAGTATGGGGAAAGTAGTGGTGAGTTGGGAGTAAAAAATTTTAAAAAATAGCAACAACTATATCCATCTGAAAACGCACTCTTTATAAAAACATATACAAGGTATTCGTATTATCCCATTTTACTAAACATGATGAATATCATGTTTTTTCTTTTATAGATACTGCATTTTTACAGTATGAATATTTGGAAAAATATCATCAATAAGCCTTCATAGTTAGTCCAGCCCTCTCTGGCATTTCAAGTGTACTCTCCACCATCTCTATTTACTATCTAAACTGAAGTCGTATGCATACGATTATTGAGCCATTTAGAATCAAATCTGTAGAACCTATCTATTTTAATTCAAAAGAAGAACGCATCCGCATTCTGGAAGATGCATTTTATAATCCTTTCCTCATTCATTCCAATGATGTACTGATTGACCTGCTCACGGATAGTGGCACCAGTGCCATGAGCAGTAACCAATGGGGTGGTATTATGCGGGGCGATGAATCGTATGCGGGGAGTCCCAGCTTTTTTCGTTTCCAGAAAGCAGTGCAGGATATCACCGGCATGCCCCTGGTAATTCCCACCCACCAGGGCAGGGCTTCCGAGAAAATATTATTTAGTATACTGGGCGGGAAAGGCAAGTATTTTATCAGCAATACTTTTTTTGATACTACCCGCGCCAATATTGAATTTTCGGGCGCTGAAGCTATTGACCTGCTTTGCGAAGAAGGTAAATTTCCCTCTGTTCCCGCACCTTTTAAAGGAAACCTGGATACGGAATTACTTAAGCAATGTATTATCGAAAAAGGTGCAGCCAATATTCCGCTTTGTATGCTCACCATTACTAATAATTCAGGGGGTGGTCAACCGGTAAGTATGCAAAATATACGGGAGGTAAAACAGATCTGTGCTGAATACAAGATTCCCTTATTCATCGATGCCTGTCGTTTTGCAGAAAATGCCTGGTTCATTAAAATCAGAGAGAAGGGATATGCTGACATTCCGGTTCCTGAAATTGTAAAAGAAATATTTTCTTATGCCGATGGGTGTACCATGAGCGCCAAAAAAGATGCATTCGCTAATATTGGCGGTTTTCTGGCTATGCATGATACTGAACTGGCACAATTATGTCGTAACCTGTTAGTGATTACCGAAGGCTTTCCCACGTATGGTGGATTGGCCGGAAGAGACCTGGAAGCCATTGCCATCGGATTACAGGAAGTGATGGATGCGCATTATCTCGAATACAGGATCCGCAGTATAGAATACCTAACAGAAAAACTGATCGCTGCAGGCGTGCCGGTAATGCAACCTGCCGGCGGACATGCCGTATACCTGGATGCCAAACAATTTCTTTCGCATATACCCGTAGATCAATATCCCGGTGAAGCCCTGGTGGGTGCATTGTATATAGAAGGCGGTATCAGAAGTGTGGAAATTGGCTCACTCATGTTTGGGAAATATGCAGAATCCGGAGAATTGATACCGGCAGCATTGGAACTGGTGCGACTGGCCATACCCCGACGGGTATACACCCAAAGTCATATTGATTATGTGGCGGAAGTAATTATTGAAGTATTTAAAAACCGAAAGAATATAAAAGGTCTTCGCATTGTAGAAGAATCGCCTGTACTCAGACATTTTACTGTAAAACTTACTCCTGTTAACTAATTCAAAATATAGCCATATGAAAAACATACAACAAAGCTGGGCAGAACCCTATAAGATCAAGATGGTAGAGTTGCTTAAAATGACAACTCCTGCACAAAGAAAAGCCGCAATGCGAAATGCGGGATTCAATACATTTTTATTAAGGTCTGAAGATGTATATATCGACCTCTTAACCGATAGCGGCACATCTGCCATGAGCGATCGCCAATGGGCAGGAATGATGTTGGGTGATGAAGCGTATGCGGGAAGCCGAAATTTTTATCATTTGGACGAAGTGGTAAAAGAGGTGTATGGTTACAAATACCTGATACCTACCCATCAGGGAAGGGGTGCTGAAAATATCTTATCCAAGATCCTGATAAAGAAGGGCGATATCATACCGGGCAATATGTATTTTACTACCACCAGACTTCACCAGGAACTGGCAGGAGGAAAGTTTGAAGACATTATTATTGATGAAGCACATGATCCCGCGAATGAATTTCCATTTAAGGGAAATGTAGACCTATCTAAGCTGGAAGCCCTGATCAAAAAACATGGGGCTAATAAAATACCCTATGTAAGTATTGCTACCAGTGTAAATATGGCCGGCGGACAACCCATCAGTATCAAAAACCTGAAAGAGCTCAGGTTGTTGACGCGTAAAAACGGGATTCGGATTATTCACGATATGACAAGGGTTGCTGAAAATGCCTATTTTATTCAACAGAAGGAAAAGGGCTACCTGCATAAAACAATAGCTGAAATTGTAAAAGAGATCTGTTCTTTAACCGATGGTGCTACCATGAGTGCTAAAAAAGATGCTTTGGTAAATATTGGCGGATTTCTGGCAGTGAATGATTGGGATGTTTTTGAAGAAGCCCGTAACCTGGTGGTAGTATATGAAGGATTGCATACCTATGGCGGATTGGCCGGAAGGGATATGGAAGCGATGGCAATCGGGATTGGAGAAAGTGTGAGTGATGAACATATACATGCAAGAGTGGGACAGGTAATTTATCTCGGAGAAAAAATGGCCGGATATGGAGTGCCCATTGTAAAACCCATTGGTGGACATGGCATTTTTGTAGATGCTAAAAAATTCCTTCCCCATATACCGCAGGATATGTATCCGGCACAAACCCTGGCCTCTGAAATTTATCTCGATTCCGGTGTAAGAACCATGGAAAGAGGCATTGTTTCCTCAGGACGAAAATCCAATGGAGAAAATTATTATCCCAAATTGGAGCTGGTCAGATTTACCATTCCCAGAAGGGTATATACACAGGCACATATGGATGTGATTGCCGAATCTGCTGCCAGGGTATATGAAAGAAGAAAATCGATTCGCGGATTGAAAATGATTTATGAACCCAAATACCTGCGTTTTTTCCAGGCAAGGTTTGAAAGATTGTGAGTTATGCCATTGCTGCCATTGCTACCATTGCTGGTGTTATCACCAGCAATAAAACTGGTCTATAGCTTCTTAAACAAAAATGACAAAACACTATTTGCCGATCTAGACCCAATTTCTTTCATGTTATGCCATTGCTGCCATTGCTGGTGTTATCACCAGCAATAAAACTGGTCTATAACTTCTTAAACAAAAACGTCAAAACACTATCTGCCGATCTAGACCCAATCTCTTTCATGTTCCAGGATTGATAAACCCTATTCGCTTGTGGGTTATGCAAATCAAAATGGTCAAGAGGTTTTTTGTAGTAAGAAAAGCCAATACTATCACATGTTTGAAGAGACG
>CAIYKV010000249.1 GCA_903926855.1 uncultured Bacteroidota bacterium
ATATTTTTTGTAATTTTTTTCCATGGTATAAAGAGTATAATACAAAAGGGATTTTTATAGCAGTACTGCTCGAAAATATATTTTTGTTTCCCGTATCACCCTTCATACTTTGAATAGCAGTCGACAAACCATTAGTACTTACCTCTGAGAAAAATGCATCTAAAGCCTCAATTGCCTGGATAAAAACCAATAAACTAATTAATTGAGCAATAAAGGGCATTATTTTTTCGCTCTTAGGCAATAATAAAAGGATATTAATAAAACCTATAAAAGTAATCACAAAGCGAGAATAGCAGACTAAAAATTCAGACTGATTAAAGGCAAAGAAAAAACTCAAACCTGAGATGATGAAATAGGCTGCATAGACAATTACAGGGGTCGTTAAAAATATAGCACTGATTTGGGAATGATATTTGGTGTGTTTAGCATTGAATCTGGTAAAGAGATAAAGTATTACAACTATATTGAGAATACCCATATATAGCCATTGGGGCCCATTATAATCTATTGCATCTCCCTTTGGTATGAGGTCTACTAAAAGGTAAAGACAAACAATGACCATATTAACGATATCTATGGTCTCAAGCCTGCTAAATGAAGTAATAGCTGTTTTTTTAGCTTTCATGATGCGAAAGTACTTAATTTATATAACCATTTTTTATCTTTGAATAGCAAAATTACAGTAGCTAGAGGTTACTTTAGCAGATACCAGCGAGTTTTCCGAACGTTACCTGTTTTCCTGTTTGGCGCTAAGTAATGTAAATTTTTTATGGGTTTCAATAAAACCAGATTGCAAATAAAATAAATGTGTGCTCATTCTGGAAATGTTTGCAGTTACTTCAAAAGATTTGTAATCTCTCAATTCTACTAGAGAGAATAGTTTTGTGACGAGTTCTTTCCCTACACCAGTTCCCCGGAACTCTTTTTTTACATACAATTCTTGTATTTCAAAAACCCACCCACAGTGATGAAGTAGTATTTGACCATGGCAACTGATGTAGCCTATTATTTCCTTTTCTGTATTTTCTGCAACTAAATAAATAAAGTGTGAATTGCTTATATTTTGCAGATAATACTCTGTAAACGAATGAATAGAAAAGCTTTCGTTTTCTAACTCAGATATGAAATGATAAATGCTTAGCAAATCAGTTCCGATTGCTGACCTGATGGATATTTCCATATTGGTTTTAATTACTATAAATAATACTTAACTCTCCACTAGTTATTTTTTTGCAGAATTATTCGGATATGCCTGATCGCCTTTTGCATAATACCAGAGGATTTTATTCATCATATCATCATTACCTCCATCAATTTCTTTATAAGCTGAATTGGCAGATAATTTTGCAAAATCTAGTGCTTTGCCCCGTAAGCTTGCAAACGGCTTATTCATTTCATCTAAAGGTACTTTGTTGGGAATATAAGAAAATTGATAAGTACTCTTTGTGTTCCTAAAACAATCGAATAAAGGTAATGCAGTTGCATCAATCACATTCATAGGCGGTATACCTAAGATCTGTTCAATTGATCTTACCATTGATGTTTGATTATATTTAGTGTGAATTGTTTTATGGAGTGTTGAATAGGCGCTAAGAACCAGGCCGGTTGTTCTATATGAAGATATATGATCCCATCCTGATTGCGAATCATCTTCCGTAATAAAAATAACTGCGGAATCCCAAAAGCGGCTATGTGTAATGGTTTCAATAATCCTACCTAGTGCCAGGTCATTATCTGCCACCATAGCACTGGGCACTGGGAAATTGGGCGAAGTTCCAGCGGTATGGTCATTGGGTAATGAAAGTACCAATAAGTCAGGTAATTGATCCCCGTTTAATTGTTCAAAAGCTTTCCATTCTTTGATAAAAACATCAGCTCTTATCTGGTCTGGCAGATTAATATTATCACAATCAGGGTAATCAGGAGATATGATGGGTCTTATTCTCGCAATTGTACTTGTGTTTTTAATGCCTATCGTTTCGTTATTGATCCTTTTAGTATACAAGTTTAGCCATTTTAATTTTTCATCATAATGGCTTGTACAGGCTTCACCATAAATCCTTACTTTTTTTCCATGATCAAGTGCATTGTTCCAGATAAAACCTTTTTTATTGTATACAAGGGCATCTTCCTGCCGGTGCGGATATGAACGGAACCAGGCACGTACATTTTTTTCGATATAATCAGATACCATTGCTGCATCAGTCCATTGATGACCCTCCGCAGAGGATTTCCCTGATGCATAATAATTATCAAGTAACATAAAATCTTTTGCTAATTGATGTTGATTAGGCGTGATACTATCCCCGTAAATACATAAACGTTGTTCACCTCTTCCTTCTTTTAGGTCTCCAAAAACCTGATCGTAAGTTTTGTTTTCTTTTATTATATAGATAACATGCTTAAACACAGACGGCTCTCCAATCCTTTCTGGAATAGGTACTGGTAGTATTCCTTTTCTCGGAAGCAGACTGGTTTGGTTAATTTTGTTTTGCATACTAAAGTTAAGAACCTGTTTCGTGTACTGAGACAATTGTTTAGAATCAGGTATTGGTATTATACTAAATGAAGCTAGTTGTTTATGAATCGAATAGGCTGAGATAGGTCCTCCATTGGAAGACATAATGTCTGTTTTTTCATATTTAGCGTTTGAAAGAATAGATGCTCCTTTTGCTTCGAGATTTGTAACAAAAATATTTTGATCAAGGAGGGCAATTCCCGATGGATATGCTTCAGTTGGGATATACCCAGTTACTTTAGATACGCGAGTTTTATTGCCCACTGCCACTACTGCTAATGCATTGTCCATGCCATTTGCTACCAACAATGTTGAATCTCCTTCTAAAAGCTTTAATGCATTTGGGCTGCTACCATAAATGAAATTGCTTTTTGAAAAAAGACCTACCTGGATTGTTTCCACAACCTTTTCTGTTTCAATATCTAAAACACTTATATTATCATCATTTGCATTAGCGATATATAATGCCTGCTTAGTTTTATTATAGGTCATGGCATTTGGGTGAAGCCCCGTTTCAATTTCGTTCAATTTTTTTCCTGTAGCTATATCAATAACGGATAAACTCCCTTTACCTGTACTCCCTGTTACAGGGTTTGTATAGGCTAATCCCCATGGAGTTCCGGCAGTTTCTTGCAAAGAATCGGTTACTGTCGGGCCTGCCCAATTAGTAACATAGGCTTTCTCACCCACAATGCATATACCAAATGGTGCTACACTGGTTTTTGCTGACCAAATAAACTCCTGGTCGGAAAATCTTAATTTCAGTAATTGATTATTTCCGTTTAATACTATATATAGGTATGGGATGTTGTTTTCGAAATGGACAGCTACCTGATTTGGCAGTGCAATTTTTGCAGGTGATTGGGCATCCAGTTTAATGCCTTTCACATTAGTAATATGCTTTCCATCCCATTCTGCAATCATCAGGAATGATTTTGAGCTGTTCGAAGCCCCCCAGCTGATATAATTGGTATTATTCCATTGAAAGGAAGTAATTCCTGAATAGGTACTCATGATATTTTTATACGATTCAGATTTCCCAAAATCCCATCTGTCAGCAATAATTCCCGTTTTTCCATTTATTACAGCAATTCCATATCTGTCTTCGGTTACAAGATTTGCCTTGTCCGCTAAAAGTGTAATATCCAGTGTATGATTCTCCAGCTCTGGATTTCCATAACTGATCGTCTTCCCCGCAGATTGGATTAACCTGTTGTAAGGCATTTCTGTGATTTTACCGGAAGACTGTAAGATACTTGTATCAATTGCATTGCTGTTTCGTTTTCCTGATTGGGCGAGCAGGATCGAAAATGTAGATATGCAAAGGCAAAGTGTAAATGAGTATTTCATTTGTTTAATTTAAAAGTAGACAGGCCGATATTATGCTGAACAAGTATACAAAAAAATAAAATTCCCCTTCAATATTAATAAATCATTACACAATCATCACCAAATTGTTTCCGCAATATTATCCGTCTATTAATTCGAAGAGTTCGGTAGAAACTTAGAAGACGTTAACAATAGATTCGCATTTCAAAGCAAAAAGCCGAAACAATTCTTTGGCTTAATAACTAACTGATGACAAAACTAAATTTTTTTAAAATGAAACTAAGAAACTGCTTTTTGGGTTTTGCTACAATGCTGGTTGCCCTCTTGATTAGTACAGGGGTCTCTGCTCAGGACCGAAAAATTACAGGTAAAGTACTGAATACTGCCGGAATTGGGGTTGCTTCAGCTAATGTTAAAGGGAAAATTTCCAACAGACAGACTTTGACGGACAGTGTAGGAAATTTTACCATTGTAGTACCTTCTTCAGAAACCACTCTGGAAGCTACTTCATTGGGTTTTTTGTTAAGGTCCATTTCTATCAATGGGAAAACAAACGTAAGTATCTATCTAAATGATGACCCCAAACAATTAACGGATGTAGTAGTCACCGCATTAGGTATTCGTAAGGAGACCAAAAAGATCGGTTATGCTACTACCAATATCAAAGGAGAAGATTTAGTGAAAGCCAGAGATGTAAATGGTGTTCAATCACTGATTGGTAAAGTTGCGGGTTTAACCATAGGAGCTTCAGCTGAAATGTTGTCGAAGCCACAGGTAGTATTGAGAGGTAGTACTGATTTGCTATATGTAGTTGATGGAGTTCCTATTAACTCAGATACCTGGAATTTTAGCCCGGATGATGTTGAGTCATATAACATATTGAAAGGTCCTAACGCTGCTGCATTATATGGATTTCGTGGTATTAATGGAGCTATTATAATTACCACTAAAAGAGGCTCAAAGGAAAGAAAAGGCTGGCAGATTGATGTGAATTCCAGCAATATGATTGAGAAAGGCTTTATTACTGAGCCTCAGAGCCAGACACAATATGGTCGTGGTACAAAATATGTTTATTCCTATGGCGACAGATTATATGACAATGCCCAGCGTTTGCAGGAATACGGACCGCGTTTTGAGGGTCAGTTGATTAAACAGTATGATAGCCCTTATGACCCAACAACTGGTATCAGAACTGCTACCCCCTGGTTAGCTCGTGGTGCGGACAACTTCCATAAATTCATGGAGGCAGGTATTCTTTCTACAAACAATGTGTCTCTTTCGGCCAGTGGCGATAAGTATGATATTCGTATGTCTTATTCACATACTTACCAGAAAGGAACTGCTCCTAATACCTGGGTGAATTTTGATAATATGAATATCAACACCGGGTATAATTTTACTGACAGGCTTCGCTTGGAAGGTAATATGAATCTGAATCTTCAGTATTCTCCTAATATACCTGATGCTTCTTATGGCCCTAATAGTTATGTATACATGTTTAAAGTATATGGATCAGCCGATTATGATATCAATGATTTGAAAAATATTTACAAAGGACCAATGGGAGTAAACAACCTGACTCAGTATGCACCAGAATATGGTCGTGAGAATAGTGCCTGGTTTATAGCTGATAAATGGTTGCGTACGCACAATAAGACAGATGTTTATGCTTATCTCAAATTAAGTTACAAAGTTTCTCCTTCTATTAATGTGTCTGTCAGATCTCAGGTTACTACCTGGAGCCAGCTTAGAACAGAAATTGTGCCTGCTTCTACCAACCTGAATACTTACCTGCCTTGGTATTATTTTGGATGGTATGGAGATTATCGTGAAGACCGTAGAAATGTGTTGGAAAACAACACGGATGTTTTAGGAACCTATAATAAGAAGGTAAGCAACAACTGGACCTTATCCGCAAACTTGGGTGCTAGTTCAAGAGCATTTAATTATAATTCTTTTTATGGAACAACAAAGGATTTGGCAATTCCAAATGTATACAGCTTATCAAACTCCATTAACCCTGCTTTGAGTTATACTTACGGTAGTAAAATGCAGGTATTCAGTGGTTATGGTAGTTTTGATGCCTCTTATAAAAAATTCTTTACAATTGCTGCAACAGGAAGGGTAGATAATCTGTCTACTTTACCTACCGGATATAACACATTCTTTTATCCTTCAGTTTCGGCTAGTTCAGTGTTAACAGATTATCTGGACCTACCTAAAGTAATTTCTTTCTTTAAGATTCGTGCTTCTTATGCTGATGTTAAAGGTGGTTTGACAAGCTCTACTGTACCTTCTGCTTATACAGCCATAACAGGCATTAGTACGGGAACTTTATTGGGATATGGAACAGATCTGTATTCATCTTATGATGGACCAACCTATACCAACCAGAATACCTATTCTATAGCTTCCTACTACAATGGAACTACTTCAGTAAACTATTCTAATACAATTGCCAATCCAACCTTAAAACCTTTTGATGTACAATCATTGGAATTAGGTACTGATATTCGTTTTTTCAATAACAGGTTAGGATTTGACATGACTTATTTCAGAACCATCAACGGACCATTGATTTATCAATTAGGTGTTGCTCCTTCAACAGGATTTTATTCACAGAACGTAAACGGAATTACTTCTTTGAAAAATGGATTTGAAATTGCCATGAATGCTTCTCCGATAAAAAACAGAGGTGGATTCTCCTGGGATGTAAACATTAACTGGGCTACCTATAAAGAGACCTTGAAAGTAATTTATGGTAATGAATCTTATCTGGCAATCAATGGTCACAACTATACTGTTGGTGAAAGATTAGATAATTTTTATAGTACCAAGTTTGTTAGAGATGGAGCAGGAAATATTGTAAATGCAGCTGGAGTGCCTATTTCGGCCCCATCTTTATCAGATAATAGCAACCGTGGTCTTATCGGACATTTAAATCCTGATTTTACCTTTGGTGTAAGTAATAAAGTTTCCTATAAAAGCTTTAGCCTGAGTTTCCAATTTGATGGAAGAATTGGTGGCAAAATTTATGACAGGGTATTATACCAGGGTAATAACGGTGGTACTTCTATAGAAAGTGCTTCTGGAGCTTTTGGTGTAGCACGTTTAGCCGATTGGAATGTTGCTAAAGGAAATGGTGGAACTCTTCCTTCAACCTATCCTGGATCTTATGTTGGTCAAGGCGTTGTAATTGCTTCAGGTACGCCTCACTATACAAATGGCCAGATTGATAATATGTCTAGCTTAACATTTGCAACCAACACAACACCAACTACTGTTCAGAATTATTTATCAAGCGGTATTGGAAGCAATTTTGATGAATATTATATGGTAGATCGTTCTTTTGTTAAATTAAGAGAAGTAAGTCTTTCTTATAATCTTCCTGCAAAATTTGTAAATAAAAAATTGTTCAAAGCAGTATCTGTTTCTCTGGTTGGAAGAAACCTTCTCTATTTTGCTAAAAGGCAGGATTTTGATATCGAACAATATGCATCAGGTTTTAATATCGCCGACAGAAGCGTAGGTGGTACCTCTTCAACTGATCTTCAGAGTGCTGTTGCCAGGAGATTTGGTTTCAACCTTAATTTCAGTTTATAAACAGTAACAACCTAAAAATATGTATATGAAAAATAAGTCTTTTAATTTTTTACTAGCCATTATCATAGCAACAGTTGTTGTTATGGGTGCGGGTTGTCAGAAAGGGGACATTTTATCAAACCCCAATGCAGCCAGTTCAAACAGCTCAGTTCCAGTTTCTTTGTTATTGAATCACATTACCTACTGTATGTATGAAGGTGGCGGAGTAGTAGATGGCAGGGCCGGCGCAGTAAATGAGTTTGCCTGGGATCTTCCCTTTATCTGGAGTCAGTACCATATCTCCAATTACCAATATTATAGAGGTAATAATTTTTATAACTGGTCAGGCTCTGCTACCAATTATGATATGTTAAAATATACAATTTTAATGGAGCAGCAGGCTGCCAGCCAGTATGGATCAACCCCAAACTCTTACAAAGCTTTGGCTAAATTCTTCAGAGCATATAGTGCAATATGGCTTAGCCAAAGAGTTGGAGATATTCCAATGAGTCAGGCAGGTAACCCTAATAATCTCACGCCTAAATACGATTTGCAGCATGATGTGTATAAAAATGCATTGGCTTTATTAGATACTGCCAATACTTTATTGGGAGGCTTGGGTACCTTGAATGCGAATGTTGTAGTTGCTGGAGATATATTTGGCTTAACTAATTTACAGTGGCAGAAAATTGTGAATGCTTATAAATTGAGAGTTTTAATCAGTTTAAGTAAAAGGGCTGTTGATAATGCAGATTTGAATATTCCTGCTCAATTTGCAACGATTGTGAATGGATCAACTGGAAGTGCCCCTGCTTATCCATTGCTTTCCGGCAACTCAGATAATATGCTTTTTAAGTATAACACAGCTTTTAATGGTTATCCTATCTGGTCAAGAGGTAACGGACCTTATAATAACTATTCTAATATCTGTAACACTTTTTTAAGTATACTAACTGCTAATAAAGACCCAAGAACTTTCATAGCAGCTACTCCAGCCCCTGCTCAAATTACAGCGGGTAAAACGGTAAGTGATTTTACTGCTTATGTGGGAGGTGATATTACCCTTCCGTTGAGTACATTGTTTAACAATGGATCTACACCTGCTACAAGTATCTATTCTTATGCAAACTGGAACAGATATTATACTGCAACCCCAGCTGGTGCTGTTGCCAATGCAGAACCTTATATTGTGATTGGGTACCCTGAAATGTGTTTCAATATAGCTGAAGGTATCAACCGTGGATGGGTATCTGGCACTACAGCTACTTGGTACAATAATGGCATCAATGCATCACTCGCTATTTATGGATTAACCCAGGGACAGACTTATACAGTAGGCGATGTGGGTGGAAAAACTATTGGAACAGTTACGATTGATATCAATTCTTTTCTTACCAACCCTAATGTTGTTTACGCAGGAGATAATGCTACGGGCTTGAATCAAATTCTTACACAGAAATATGTTGCTTTCTTTCAAAATTCAGGGTGGGAAGCTTTCTATAACTGGAGAAGAACTGGTGTTCCTGCTTTTGCACAGGGAGGTGTAGGAATTGGAACTACAAATAGCCTGATACCTGTTCGTTGGCAATATCCATCAGATGAATTAAACTATAATGGGACCAATTGCAAAGCTGCCATAACTTCTCAGTATGGTGGGACAGATGATGTGAATGCAAAAATGTGGTTGATTAAATAAAAATTTGAACTAAATAAGCGGTAAACATCATGTTTGCCGCTTATTTTTTTATTATCATATGAAAAGAGTTATTGTTTGCATCTTATTGACCATCCCTTTTTTAGGTAAAACCCAGATTGAGGATAGTGCCAAAAGAATGATCAAGCTACAAGGCGCATTAAATTTCAGGGATTTGGGCGGCTATGCTACCAAAGATGGTAAACAAGTGAAATGGGGAAAAATTTATCGATCAGCCGAAATCAATAACCTTACAAATTCGGATTTAAATGCCCTGGATAATCTTGCCATCAATTATGTTATGGATTTCCGAGGCCCTGCTGAGGTGGCTACTGCCCCAGATAAAATTCCAACGCATGCAGTAAGAGTTTCTTTGCCTTATGGTAGCGAAAATGTTGGTGATAAAATGAAGATGATGAAAATGATGAGTTCTGCATCAACTGGCGATAGTATTATGCTCCCCTTTTATACTAATATAGAATCATTTGGAAAACGCTATAAGCCCATTTTTGAGGTTTTGCTGAAAAATGCAAATGATAGTGCTATTCTGTTTCATTGTACTGCAGGAAAAGACAGGACAGGTATTGGAGCCGCTTTAATATTATATGCATTAGGTGTTGATGAGAGAAGTATTCTTAATGATTTCCTTGCTTCAAATTATTACAGAAAACCCGATAATGAAAGAATGAGGGGAATGCTGGTGAATACCTATCATATGAATCCAGCTGTAGTAGAAGATGTTTTGGGGGTTAAGGAAAAATACCTTCAGGCTACTTTTGAAGCCATCCGGTCAAAGTATGGGAGCATGGATAATTACCTTGAAAAAGTAATGGGTTTAAACAAGAAAAATATAAAAACTCTGCGACAGAAATACGTAAACTAAAAGTCATCTACTGTATTGATTAACTCGTTTTAGTTTTCCAAAAAAGGTGGGCCTGTCTAGGTCGGGCCTTTTCTTTATTTTAAAATTTACTATATGAAATTATACATATTACTTATTTCTTTAACAGTTATTTCAACCTTTACTGCACAGGCACAAAGAAAAACAGAAAATATCATTGTGGTTACCCTGGATGGTATGCGCTGGCAAGAAGTATTTAATGGTGCAGACCCTGTTTTATTGAAAAATGGAGCATTTACAAAAGATAGTGAATATACCTCTTCTAGGTTCTGGAATGATACTTTGAATATCAGGAGGAAAAAATTGTTCCCATTTATTTGGTCAGAGATTGTAAAAAATGGGCAGATTTACGGAAATAGAAAATATCAGAATGATGTGGATAATGCCAACCCCTATCAATTTTCTTATCCGGGGTATAATGAAATATTCACAGGTTACCCTGATACAGCTGTAAATTCAAATGATAAGATACTCAATAAAAATACCAATGTGCTTGAGTTTATTAATAAGCAACCCGGATATAAAGGGAAGGTAGCAGCTTTTACCACCTGGGATGTTTTTCCCTATATACTGAATAAATGGAGAAGCGGACTTTATGTGAACTCTGATGTAGACACCTTGAAATTTGAATCATCTAATTTGAAACTAATTAATGATCTCCAGTTTCTGACAACTAAGCCCATTGGCGTGCGCCCAGATGTTTTAACTTATATGGCAGCAAGAGAATACCTGAAAGCCTACCATCCCAAAGCTTTATACATTGCCTTTGATGAAACGGATGATTTTGCACATGGAGGAGAATATGACCAGTATCTGGGAAGTGCATACGCCGAAGACCGGATGATTGCAGATCTCTGGAATTATATACAATCAGTTCCCGAATACAAAAATAAAACTACTTTAATTATTACCTGTGACCATGGACGTGGGGACACCATAAAGGAACAATGGAGAGATCATGGACAAAAAATTTCAGACGCAGGGCATATATGGATAGCAGCAATTGGCCCTGATACAAAACCTTTGGGTGAATTGAAAACGCCTTCAGTATTGTATCAAAAACAATTGGCGGCTACTTTTGCCGCTATTTTGGGATTTACCTTTCAAGCTGAACACCCGGTAGCTTCCCCCATTCAATCAATCTATACAAAATGAGAATGGATATACATACAATCAATAAAATTGTTGATGAAATTCTTTCATTATACAATCGGTTTGGTGATAGTGATTATATTGGGGAACCTGTTTCTCAGATCGAACATATGTGTCAATGTGCCTCATTAGCAGAGCAGAATGGCTATGATTCTGAAGTGATACTAGCTGCTTTTTTTCATGATATTGGTCACTTGTGCGAACAAGGAATAGAGGTTGCGCTTATGGATTCATATGGCATTGTTGATCATGAAAAACTTGGTGCAGAATACATATTACAAATGGGATTTTCGAAAAAAATTTCTTCTCTGATTAACTCACATGTTGCTGCCAAAAGGTATCTTACTTATGTTTTTCCAGAATATTTTGAAAAATTATCTGTTGCAAGTAAAATTACGCTGATTCATCAGGGTGGAGTTATGACAGAAACGGAAGCCAGACTTTTTGAAATGGACCCTTTATTCGAATTATATATTGCTTTGCGTAAATGGGATGAGGAAGCGAAAATTGAAAATATTCCTCTTCCTTCCCTTGATCATTATCGTGAAATGATGATCCAACATCTGAAAGTCCAACCATAAAATACAAAACATGAACACAGAACTAGTTATTTTTGATATAGCAGGGACTACAGTTGCTGATAGTGGAAATATTAATGATGCATTCCGACAAGCATTTCTGGCATCGGGTATTGATATAAGCGCTTCTGAAGTGGATACTGTAATGGGATATAGAAAGAGCGAAGCCATTTCACTAATGGTCCAAAAACACGCTCCTGAATTATTACTGGAAAATGATTTGGTTATACAAACCATCCATGAACTCTTTAACAGGAATATGGTTCATTTTTATAAAAACAATACCGATCTAAAGTCACTTCCCTATGCTGAAGAAGTCTTTAATTTATTTCAAGGATCTGGTATCAGGGTAGCCCTTAATACAGGCTTTACCAGGGATATCACAAATGCGATTTTGGTAAATCTTGGTTGGTATGCAAACCCACTCATTAATAGGGTTATCTGCAGTGATGAAGTTCCTGAAGGAAGGCCGCACCCTTATATGATCAGAGAAATTATGTATCAGCTAGGGGTTGCGGATGCGAGTAAAGTTGTAAAAGTAGGCGATACACAGGTAGATATTCAGGAAGGAAGAAGTGCTGGGTGTGGACTCGTAGTGGCGGTAACTACTGGAGCTTATTCAAAAGAGCAACTGATACAATATCAACCTGATTTTATTATTGATACATTGCAGCAATTACCTGCTTTAATATTATAGTGGCCCCCTCAAAAAAAATAAACCTTTACTTCAACAAACATCGGGATGCTTTTGTAGCAATCTATTCGGCTGCAATTTGTTTTCTAACGTATGCAGTTGTTTATGCTTTTAGAAAGCCGTTTACGATTGGAACCTACGAAAATCAAGCTCATATTATTGGATTACACTACAAAGATGCTTTGGTAATAAGTCAAGTATTAGGCTATATGGTTAGTAAATTTTATGGTATCAAGTTTATTGCAGAGCTCAAAAGAATCGGGAGAGGTAAAATCATACTACTTTTGATTAGTGTTGCATGGGGAGCATTATTCTTGTTTGCAGTTGTTCCTGCACCTTGGAATATTACTTTTTTGTTTGTAAATGGCTTCCCTTTAGGGATGATTTGGGGGGTTATATTCTCTTATGCAGAGGGAAGAAAAGCTACGGATTTTATCGGAGCATCCCTGGCAGTTAGTTTTATTTTTTCCTCAGGATTGGTAAAGTCAATCGCCAAATGGTTGATGATTCATTTTCATGTAACAGAGATGTGGATACCTTTTATTACCGGATTGGTATTTATCATTCCACTATTTATCCTTATTTATTTACTAGAAAAAATACCTCCCCCTTCTGAAGAAGATATTCTTTTAAAAGTGACCCGAAAACCTTTGAGCAAACAGGAAAGGAAGCAGTTTTTTATGACGTTTCAACCTGGATTGATTTTACTCATTATTATATATGTATTTCTGACAGTTTTTAGAGATATCAGGGATAATTTTGCCGCCGATATATGGAAAGAGCTTGGATTTGGAAACCAGCCCTCTGTTTTCACGAACACTGAAATACCTATTACCATACTTGTACTTATTTTGATAAGCTCTATGATACTAATTCGAAATAATCGGAGGGCATTCATGATTACTCATTTTATTATTATTGTGGGCTTCCTTATTGCCGGCCTGAGTTCTGTGATGTTTGTTATGAATTATTTAAGTCCATTTATGTGGATGACTTTGGTAGGATTGGGACTCTACATTGGATATATCCCTTTTAATTGTATTTTATTTGATCGGATGATCGCAACTTTTAAATCTGCTTGCAATGTAGGCTTCCTCATGTATTTGGCAGACTCCTTTGGATACTTGGGTAGTGTTGGTGTTATCGCCATGAAAACAGTATTTAATGTGAATATTAAATGGACAGTTCTCTATAGTAACGGCGTAATCTATTTATCAGTAATAGGCATTGCAATGACCAGTATTGCGATCATATATTTTAATAAAAAGTACAAAAAAATATTCGAGTAATATGAAATTAAATTCATCTGCAATTGTCATCGGAGCCGGTATTGTTGGCCTGGCTTCAGCCAGGGCGCTTGCTTTAAAGGGCTATACCGTTACAGTAATCGAAAGATCTCAAAAAGCAGTTGGTGCTTCTATCCGCAATTTTGGAATGGTCTGGCCTATCGGGCAGCCGGATGGGCTATTATACCAGCGGGCTATTCGGTCAAAAATGATTTGGAAAGAAATGGCAGATAGTATGGGATCATGGTATGATGAATGCGGTAGCTTGCATATTGCTAATAAGCCTGATGAATGGGATGTACTGAGGGAATTGGAAGCGGCTTTTACCAGATCTGGAAGACCTGTTCAGTTACTCACCAAATTTGAAATTAATAAAAGATTTACTGGAATTAGTGCTGAAAATATTATAGGAGGGTTATATAGTCCGACTGAAATGATTGTTGATCCTCGCGAATCAATTGTAGCAACCGCAAGCTATTTGGAGGAGTATTTAAAAATTGATTTTCTTTTTGGAAAACCTGTCTTAGCTATAGAACCCGGTAAAGTTGTATTAGGGAAGCAAAGCCTTCAGGCTGATTTGATAATTGTATGCAGCGGAGCTGATTTTGAAACTTTATATCCCGATTTATTTGCTTCATTGGCTATTACCAAATGTAAACTTCAAATGATGCGTTTTACCAACGAACAGGGCGAACCCAGAATGGGGGTTTCTGTGTGTGGCGGACTTTCACTGATTCATTATAATAGCTTTAAAGCTGCAAATTCCTTACCTATATTGCAGAAAAGATACGAAGCTGAAATGGCTGAGTACTTAAAATGGGGAATTCATGTGATGGTATCTCAAAACGAAACTGCAGAATTAACCGTAGGTGATTCGCATGAATACGGAAACACATTCGACCCCTTTGATCGTTTCGAAATCAATCAACTGGTGATGGAGTATCTGGCAAAATTTGTTTTTTGCAATAATTGGAAACTCACACAATCCTGGAATGGCATTTATGCTAAAATGACCAATGGGGAAACGGAGGTTTTTTTAAATCCGGAACCAGGCGTTTATATTTTGAATGGTTTAGGTGGTGCTGGTATGACACTTTCGTTTGGGTTAGCAGAAGAAAAACTAGCAACTTTATAATAGATAAAGAAAACCTATTGTATGTATATATACATTTTTTCAGTAAGCATATTGTACTGCATTGCTTTTGGAGCAAACGCTCAACCCAAAAATTATACAGTTTCCAATGCCCATTCGCATAATGATTATGTGCATCCCGATTTATTCCATGCAGCCTATTCTGCCGGCTTTGGATCTATTGAAGCAGATATTTTTTTATACCAGGATCAACTAATCATTGGACATGATACAGCAGACCTGAGAGCCGGACGCACCTTAGAAAAATATTATCTGTTACCACTTGACTCCTGTACCAGGAGTAATGGAGGTAAACAGGTTTACCGAACAAAGGCAAAACAATTGATTCTGCTGATCGATATAAAAACTTCTCCAACTGAAACATTGAACAAACTGGTAAGTGTACTTGAAAAATTCCCATTATTGATTAGCAACCCCGCCCTTCGATTTGTGATCACAGGAAACCGTCCATCGCCTGTATTGTATACCAGTTACCCGAAGTATATCTGGTTTGATGGAATTCTTTCAGATCATTATGAACCTGAGCCATTATCCCGAATAGTTATGATGAGTGATAATTTCAGAAAATATGCCAGCTGGGACGGAAAATCGGATATCAGCGCATCAGATAAAGAAAAACTATTGACAAGTATTCAGTCATCTCACGCCCTTCGAAAGCCAGTTCGTTTCTGGAATGCTCCGGATACGATTCTTGCCTGGAAGCAGTTTATGCAACTGGGGGCAGATTATATAAATACGGATCGTATACGGGAATTGGCTGCATTCCTGAAGCAATAGTTAACACAGGAACTAAGCTTTTAGAGTATGGAAGCCATTCAATAGAGCAATCTACTCTTATACCAAGCATATTGATTTTCAAGGCTTAAATGGACTTAATTCGGGGATAATCAGCCCAAAGGCAATGAAAACTGGTAAAACCCGAAGAATTCACTACATTTAATCATTAAAAATTAATATTATGGCAACAGGAGTTGTAAAATGGTTCAATGATTCAAAAGGTTTTGGATTCATCACACCAGATGATGGTGGAGAAGATTTGTTCGCACATTTTTCTGCAATTAATATGGGCGGATTTAAATCTTTGAAAGAAGGACAGAAAGTGTCTTTTGAAGTAACTGATGGCAAAAAAGGTAAACAAGCTTCAAACATTCAATCGGCAGAATAGCCCGAAACTCTGTTACCGAAAGGTGCACAGATTTGTCTGTACCGTACCCTACCTAATTTACTGTAGCGCTGTGTTGAACTATCAATGCAGCGCTTCTTTTGTTATTCCACTTCTCTAATCTGCGCAATCCATATTGGTTAACACTTTCGACCTAGTGAAAGGATGGAATGACAATAACAGATATCCACCTCCATTTAATGAGGGATCTTTTTGGAAAAGACCAAGGTTATGTAATCCAATTACCAAGGGACCCAGTTTTACGGCGGCTCCTACCCATAATTGTCCTTGTGTATTGTATTGAACTGGCAGGTAGGCCCCTAACCCAATGGTTTCCCACCTGGGTGTGATGGTCAGTAAATTCAATTCACGGGTTCTTAGTTTGGTATAACTTGTTGTTGAATAAAAATTGAGACTAAGGTCGCTATTTACATAAAAATGACTGCCCAGATTTTTATCAATATTTAAGACAAATCGGGTTGGATTGGTAATCGAGAAAGTGTTGGTTACATTACCGCTGGATGAAAATAATGTTGCCAGCGAATCCCTGAAACCCTGAAGAGTAGAAGAAGCACTTAATTTTTGATCTAAACCATTGTCTTGAATCGTAGATATAGGATTTGAAAATTGTAATGAGTTGGCACTGGGTGTATAATAATTTGAACCAATATCCATTAAACTTGCACCAATTTTCCAGCTATAATTCAGGTTATTTTTAACCGGATTACCATATTCCTCTTCATTGTAAATCATGTATTCTACCCCAAGACTTAATCCAATCCCTAATTTGGTTTTATTAAAAAAATCACGAAAGCCCCCATTCCCGGTACCTTGGTCATAGGTATCAGAATAACCAAATCCACCACCACCGCCGGTAAAAGTATACGTGGTGTCAGTTGCATTTTTGGCTTCCAGGTAACTTACTTTGTTTAATTTAAGATAAGCTCCCGAAAGGCCTTTCATAATCTGTAAAGTAACCCCACCGGTAAGTTTCTGATAATTGTTTTCAATAAGCACTTGTGAGTAATTCAGATCGGCCTCCAACCATCCTGTATGTGTGACAAATCCATCCAGATACGGGGTATTCCGGTTAGCTATCAAAAAACTGTGAATACTAGTTACCGTATCTACGATGATTGCGGGCTGGGTTTTGATATGATTATAGGTTCTTCCGCGGATATTAAAATTAAAGGCATGCGAATTATCAATCTTATATAAAAAATTCAAAAGACTGATATCAGCAGTTGCATGAATATAATGACTGTTTAAGCCTTGGTTGAATTTAATGGCTGAACTATCATAATGAGAGAATGTAAAATTTTGCAAGTAAATCGAATTGGTACTCATTTTGAACTGAAGAGAAAATAAACTGAGATCCCATTTATATATCGACCCAACAGAAGCTGCCGGGTTATTAAAAACAGCCGTACTACCGGTATAGGGAGAGCCGTTCAAAGCCTGATAGCCCTGTGCATTTAACGAATAAGCCGTTAAAGAGAAAACAAAAAAAATCAGGTACCGAATACAATACTTCATTACTAAAAATCTTGAGATAACTCGTCAAAAATCAGGTATTGAAACCTGATAATTATGGTAATTTTCAGAAATATCTTCATTTTCAATCACAGGTAAGCTTCATGTTGACCTGTAAACATAGTTTGCTGACTTCTCAACCATTCAAAATCTAAATTGTTGATAATCAACAGTAAGCTAAGATATTCCTTCCTTTGATAGTGAAATATACAAATAATGGTGGTTTTTGTAGGGAAGCCGAAGGTTTTTATAGTTTATAGCGTCTAAATCAATAATAAAGAAATACTTGAACGAAAAGGAGCTCATTTTTTCTTTGCAGAAAGGTGATCCCGGTGCCTTTAGGCATGTGGTGAATACCTGGCAGCACATGGTGTATAACACTGTGCTAAGTATTGTGCAGGATATACAGGAAGCAGAAGATATTGCACAGGAAGTGTTTATGCAGATATTTCAATCGATTGGCAGTTTCAGGGGAGACGCCAAACTTTCTACCTGGATCTATCGGATAGCAGTATCAAGGTCTTTGGATGCGGTTCGAAAGAGAAAATCAAAAAAAATGCTTGCCAACCTGAAATCTAAGTTTGGGTTAAGTGATAAAGAAGAATCAGCCATTCATTTTTGTCACCCTGGTGTTCAGGCAGAAAATAAAGAGCGATCAGAGTTGCTTTTCAGAGCAATGAAAAAACTCCCTGAAAACCAGCGTATTGCATTTGTGCTGATTAAACTTGAAGGATTGGGCTATGCAGAAACTGCTGAGATTATGAAACTTACGATTAAATCAGTTGAGGCATTGATGCATCGGGCAAAAGAAAATTTACGTAAAGAACTAACCAGCTATTATTATGGAAAATAAAAGAGTGCCACTCAGTTCAGGCTTTTCTCCTGAAGAGGAAATTGATAAAATATTGAACAGTATACAGGATATTCAGCGCGCTGAAGTGCCGGCATTCTTTTATACCCGATTAGAAGCAAGGATGAAGAAAAATTTGCACGGAGTTTCATACGGGAGCCTCTTGACTAAGCCAGTATTTTCAATACTAATGCTTTGTCTGCTGCTTGTTTTGAATATTACGGTAATGACCCGATATATCAGATCCAATGAGCAGCAGGTTGTAAACAACACATCAGATGGTGTTCAGGCAGTTGCGCAGGAATTTAATCTTACGGTATCTTCTGTTTATAATGAGAAAACAATAAAATGATGAGCTATTTCAATAGAAACAAATGGTGGGTGATAGCATTTGTATTATTAATTATCATGAACCTCGCTACCCTGACTACTTTATGGGTAATGAAAGATAAAAGATGGCCCCCATCTATCAATCAACGTTCAAGTATTGTTGATTACCTGGTAAAGGAATTGGGGTTTGATTCTATTCAAAAAAAGCAACTGATTGAATTACGGAAGGGTCATGAGGAAAGACTGATGGGTATGCGCGGAAAAACAAGAGATGCCAAAGATGCTTTATTCGCCTTACTTACCAAAGATGATGTTCCTGATTCTATAGTAGAAAAAGCAGCGTATGCGTCTTCAGAAAATGATCAGCAAATAGATGTACTCACTTTCCGGCATTTTCAAAAAATCAGAAGCCTATGTACCCCAGCGCAGAAAACAAAATTTAATGACATCATTGGTGAACTAATCAGATCGCAAGGCCCACCCCCGCCTGGTAACCCGAATGGTCCCCCTCCCCGAAGAGAGGATAGAAGACCCGAAGGGCCCCCAGGTCCGGGATATGATGACAGGCGTCCACCACCGCCTCCACAACAATAAGTACCAGCTGCAAAAGTTTTGGTTGGGTTTTACGTCTTATCTATAAATAAAAAATTATGAAGAGCAAAAATATTGCTAAGGCAGCCAGTCTGCTGTTTATCATCATTTGCCTGGCATGTAAAAAAGATGCCGCAAATACCAGCAGCTCAGTATCTACAGCTACCTTACCGGATGTGTTTAAAAAATTCAATACAACGGTATCCATATCAACCGATGGAACCTATATCACGATTAAAAGTGATGGGATTCCTGATCATAAGAGTTGTTATTTCAGCACTTCAGACAGCAGGTACCAGGCATATAATGGAACCAATCCTGTATTTTCAAAGAATCCGAATAGTATCGGTACGCATAGTTTTGTTTTCAAAATTCCTGCTTCTCCCGCAGTAAATACAGCACATGAGGCAACACCACTTGGACCTATTGGAGTGGCTATTAATGGCGTTCCAATGTATAATCAATATGCAGGACCGGGTACACCATTAACCAATGAAGTAAATTCTTTTGATCAGTATAATGGCCACCCCGATCAAAGTGCTACCTATCATTACCATGTTGAACCCTGGTATATAACCCAAAATAATACCAAGAGCGCTTTGGTTGGATTTTTACTGGACGGGTATCCGGTATACGGACCATTAGAAAATGGTAAAACACTAACCAGTGCCGATCTAGATACCTATCATGGACATACAGGTGTAACTGCAGATTATCCCAATGGTATTTATCATTATCATACTACAGCCGACGCACCTTATATTAATGGTGCAGGGTTTTATGGAACGAAGGGGTCTGTTACGCAGTAAATGGAGGCTTTTGGCTTTTTCAATATGGGTTAGTACGGTAGAAATATTAATCAGTTGATGGATCAATTCTAAAGAAAATAAAATTGTATGAAAAAACTATCTCGTTTTATGGCTGTTTTTTTGTTTTTAATAGGGGGCTTTCTATCTATGGCGCAACAGCAAGGTTCGCCAAAGCCGCCCGATCCAGCCGAGAGGTTGAAGCATGTTTCGGAAACTCTGAATAAAGAATTAAGTCTTACCGAAACACAAAAAGTAAAAGTGAATGCTGCTTACAAACAATTTTTTAGCGATATGGAAAAATTGAGAGAAAAAAATACCCATTTTTCAGTTCCACCACCTCCACCGCCACCGCCACCTCCTGGTAAAAAAGAGGATATTGATAAATTGGCTAAAGCACGCGATGAACAAATCCGTTCTGTTTTAAATGCGGCACAGTATAAAAAATACCTGGATCTGGAAAAAACCATGCGCCCGCCAATGCCCGGACAAGATAAAAAGGAGGGACCGCCCCCGGTTAATAAATAAAAGCAAATATGAGAACCCTGAGTTGCTTACTAAACATAATGGTTGCCGCTTTTTTTCTTACAGCATGTAACTATAATACTAAAAGCCTAAAACAAACCACAGCAAAATTACCCTTTTACCTGGGTGCTGATTTTACACCACAATGGATTGAGAAAACAGATGCTTTATATCAAGGCATTCATACAATACCTTCATTTGATTTTACAGATCAGGATGGAAAAGAGATTACAGAGAAAATTTTTTCCGGGAAAATATATGTCGCTAATTTCTTCTTCTGTTCTTGCCCTGGTATTTGCAAAAGACTCACCTCAAATCTCAGCCTTGTGCAAAAAGCTTTTCAGGATGATTCCATGATATTGCTGTTATCACATAGTGTAACCCCGGAAGCGGATAATGTGTCCAGACTGAAAGAGTATGCTCGAAGCAATGGTGTAATCTCTGGTAAATGGCATTTGGTAACCGGTAAGCGAAATGAGATTTATCAAATAGCGAGAGCCTCTTATTTTGCCGATGAAGACCTTGGTGAACAGAAAGGCACCAATGATTTTCTGCATACGGAAAATATATTACTGATAGACACACAAAAACGGATTCGTGGAATTTATAAAGGAACTTCTGTAAAAGATATCAATGACCTGATAGCAGATATCAAAAAACTGGAGGCAGAAGATTGAAAGGATATTCAATTATATATATGGTCTTGTTTGTGGCTTGTAAGCATGCAGCAAAGAATGCTGACACTTTTATACCGGCCCCGGTAAAAATTCCCGCGATCAGCGTTTCAACTACGGATTCCCTATTGCAATTGCAAAACGGAGTTTGGTATTACGGGCAGCATCTCTTCAGTGGAAGTATCAATACCTATTATTCTTCGGGAAAACTTCGTAGTCAACTGTCTTTATACAATGGTAAAGAAGAAGGAATGACCAATTCATTTTATGAAAATGGGAATAAGGAAGCCTGCAGATATTATCATGCAGGAGAAAAGGATAGTGTGCATAGAGGATGGTGGTTAAATGGACAGCCCCGTTTTGAATATCATTTTCGCAAAGGCGAATATAATGGAGATTTCAAAGAATGGTATGCCAGTGGCAAACCCTACAAACACATTATATATGCAAGTGGTAAAGAACAAAGCGGAAAGGGATGGAGAGAGAACGGAAAATTTTATATGAACTTTGTTATGCGTGAAGGCAGACTCTATGGTCTTGTGAACCCTAATCTTTGTTATTCTCTGAAAAATGAGAAGGGTGAATACATCAATAGCCTCAAATGAAAAGTCCCCTGTAGAAACAGGGGACGTCTTCGATTGCTTGCCATATAAGAAAAGAGATAATTAGTAATTAGTTAACCTGCTTAGTAAGCCGAAAACCTTGTGTTCTGCTACATTTGCTTTCTGAGGTAAAGATAAGGAGAAAATTGATAACATAGTATTTTATTTAGTAATTAATTAAAAAAAATATTTTTCAATCAAATTATCGATTATTATTAATTAATAATTCATATTAAATAA
>CAIYKV010000250.1 GCA_903926855.1 uncultured Bacteroidota bacterium
CCAATAAATTCACCGGGAACATCCATCACAATTTCGGCATCCCAGCTAACGTTTGCAACGCCTGTTGGCAGTTTGAGCACCCAATGTGAATGTTCGTTATCTAAAACATCTACACTTTCAAGATGGTTCATAAACAAGGGCAGGTTATCCAGTTTGCGCCAGAAGTTGTAAACTACTGACCTTGGCTTAGCTACTGTGAAGGAATATTTAATATTGATATTAACCGGTTCTGTAGTGTCTTTAAGTAAAGACCGATTACAGCAATTACCCAATAATAATTTTACACAGGCTTTGGAAGGTTCATTACCGGGGGTAACCATTACTACCAATCCCGGTTATTCTGCCATTGGCAGGTTAAGAGGACTGGCAGAAATACGTGGAGTTGAATTGGCAGTAGCCAGAAGTTTAGCAGAATCCGATCAGATAAAGTAGATAGAATACATTCAATAGTATTGAGCATATGAGCAACCGTAATTATTTTTTGACCGAAGATTTTTTATTGTCATCCTCTACAGCTAAAAAGCTCTATCATGACTTTGCGGCAGCAATGCCCATTATCGATTATCATAATCACCTGCCACCGGCAGAGATAGCGGCCAATAAAAAATTCAGTAATCTTACCGAGATCTGGTTGAAAGGTGACCATTATAAATGGAGGGCCATGCGTACCCTGGGTATCAATGAAAAGCTGATTACGGGGAATGCTGCTGATGAAGATAAATTTAAGGCATGGGCTAGCTGTGTTCCTAAAACAGTTCGTAATCCTTTGTTTCACTGGACACATATGGAACTGAAAAATCCTTTCGGTATTAAAAAATACCTGAACGAAACCACAGCTTCAGCTATTTATCAGAATTGTAATGAATTATTAGGGACCGATGCATATTCAACACAGGGTTTACTGAAACATTTTAAGGTAGAAATGGTAGGAACCACTGATGATCCCTGCGATGACCTTAAATATCATAAAGCATTGCAGAAAACTAATTGTACAACCAAAGTGCTACCATCTTTCAGGCCCGATAAAGTACTGAGTATTGCTAATAGAGAGCAATTTATACAATATATTGGCCAACTGGAAAAAGCCAGCGGATGCAGTATCAGGAATATGAATTCCCTATTTGATGCATTGCAGAAAAGGGTCAATTATTTTCATGCTGCAGGTTGCAGGATTGCAGATCATGGATTAACGGCATTACCCGCTTCTTATAGTTTTAGTATTGCTTTGGAAAAAGAATTTGCTTTATTCCTCAGTAATCCCAATGCAGCACCATTTTCACAGCCCGATAAGTTTGCCGGTTGTGTTTTACTGGCATTATGCAGGATGTATCATAAAAAAGGCTGGGTACAGCAATTTCATCTTGGATCTATCAGGAACAATAATAAAAGACTATTGACCAAACTGGGCCCCGATACCGGATTTGATTCTATTGGCGATTATCAGCATGCCCGCAATTTATCTGTTTTCCTGGATGCGTTGGATCAGTTAAATGCACTGACCAAGACAATTATTTATAATAGTAATCCTGCCGATAATGAGATGTTTGCAGCCATGGCAGGAAACTTTAATGATGGCACTATCAAAGGAAAGATACAGTTTGGTTCGGGATGGTGGTTCATGGACCAGATAGATGGAATGGAAAAACAATTGAATGCATTGTCTACCATTGGTATTGTAAGCAGTTTTGTAGGGATGTTAACCGATAGCAGAAGTTTTCTTTCATATCCTAGGCATGAATATTTCCGCAGGGTGCTTTGTAATTTGTTTGGAACAGAAATGGAGAGCGGGAAGTTGCCCAATGATAAAAAATGGATGGGAAGCATTATACAGGATATCTGTTATAACAACGCGAAGGAATATTTTAAACTATAGATAGGTCTGTCCAGCTGAACAAATTAGTATTTCTCAACTTTAATCATCATTTGAGTCATGTTGTCTAACAGAGAACAAAGGATAGGGGTAATATTGGTTTGTGCAGTGGGCTTTGCCTTTTCCTGCAATTATACCAATCATGCACCACTCATTCCACTGCTAATCAGTCAGTTTGGATTTACCAAAGCAATGGCAGGTTTATTAACTACTGCCATGTTCTTAACACATGCTTTAATGCAGGTTCCCGGAGGACACTTTGCAGACCGTTTTGGTGGCAGAAAAATGATCTTTTTTTCTTTGATCATTGTTTGTGCCGGAAATATCTGCATCAGTTTCAGTAACAATTATGAAGAACTGCTTTTCTGGAAATTCTTTACCGGTATTGGAACGGGTACCTGTTTCATTTCAGGCGCCAGATATATATCGCAGTTGGTTCCGGCCGAACGTCTTCCTAAAGCACAGGGATATTATGGAGCATCTATTTTATTGGGATCCGGGTTCGTCATTTTTGTATTGCCCCGGATTGCAGAATCAGCAGGATGGAAAGCAGCTTTTTTTTGCACTGCTACACTAGCCATCATCATATTATTATTCTGGATATTTCTTTCTCCCAAACCCGCAGTAAAAGAACATCCGCATACCAGCCTATCTCAACTTCTGTTACATCCTCGGTTATGGATATTGGGAATGATACAGATGGCATCATTCGGATTGGTCATCGTTTTAGGTTCATGGATCACCATTCTTTTAAAGCAACAACAATTGATCAGTAACCAGATACTCATCAGTGCGGTAGCTTCTTCAGTGGTATTGATCGGTGTCATTACCAGACCGCTAGGTGGAATACTCGTTAATCAAATTGGCGTCAGAATGCTATTGGAGATCAGCTTTATATTAAATACTGCAGGATGTTTCATGCTCGCTTTTCTGGGTGGTTCTCTCTTCTATACTTTATTGGCCATTGTATTATTAGCTATCGGATGCGGATTGCCCTATGCTACCATATTTGACCGGGCTACTGTTTTATTTCCGGGCAGGGCAGGTGCGGCCAAAGGGCTGGTAAATATGCTGGGTGTGATTATGATTCTGGTGGGTACGCCACTGGTAGGTTATGTAGCAGATATATCTGGAAAGTTCACCAATGCCTTTATTGTATTGGGATGTTTTTCTTTTATTGTATGGATCATCTCATTTAAAATTAAAAAATAATTTCAATGAATATCATCAGCCTTTTCAATCATTCTTTGATCAATAGAAAAAATAAAACCGCAGTGCTGTTCGGGGACAATGAATATACATTTGAGAACATTGACAAAAGAAGTAACAAAATGGCCAACCTTTTCTTAAGAAAAGGATTAGGTAGCGGTGACAGGTTATGTGTATATGCAGAAAATTCTGTTGATTTCATTGATATCTATATTGCCTGTATTAAAACAGGGATCATTTTTGTTCCTGTCAATATTTTATACAAGGAACGGGAATTAATGCATATATATCAGGATGCAAAACCAAGGGCATTCATCTCTTCAGTGACCATTCCCGGCAATATTATCCAATACTGGAATATCAGTCAGATTGCAGCTGAAGCATTAGAAGAATCAGATGCGGCAATTGCTGTTCATACGAATGGAGATACCCCTGCAG
>CAIYKV010000251.1 GCA_903926855.1 uncultured Bacteroidota bacterium
CTCAGTCATAATTGGAAGCATTGTTTTGATAAGGCAAAAATTAATATATGTTATTGATTTTAACATTTTTAAACAAATGTCCTAATTTCACCGACTCAAGTTTTACTACCAAAAACTAAAATGCACATGAAGAAAAAAATGCACATGAGGAAAATTGTATCCTCCCTACTGGCAGGCATCTTATGCTTCGTCATAGGTGTTTCGGCCCAGGTACGCACAGTTACCGGGAAAGTAACCGATGATAACGGCAAGCCTATTGCCGGCGTTACTGTAAAAGTAAAAGGAACCACTAAGGTTGCTGTAAGTGATGATGCGGGTGTTTATAAAATCGCTGCTGCAGATAATGCAACATTGGTTTTTAGCACGGTTGGTTTTTCCAATTTGGAAGCGAAAGCTACTAAAACCAGCGGCCTGAATGTATCATTACATACCTTTTCTAACCCACTGGATGAAGTGGTAGTAACCGCTGCTGGTACAAACGTTAAACGTAAAGAGCAAGGTTATAACTCTTCAACCATTAAATCAGGAGAACTGGTTGCTGCAAAACCTACTAATATTGGTAGCGGTCTGGCAGGTAAAGTGCCGGGCTTATTAGTTAGCGCAACGGGTGGTGGTGTAAACCCTAACTATCGTCTGATCCTGAGAGGTCAGCGTTCTTTGTTGGGTAATAACCAGGCACTGATTGTTATGGACAATGTAATTGTTCCAAGCGCAATGCTGGGTAATGTTAACCCTGAAGATATCGAAGACATTACCGTACTGAATGGCGCTGGTGCCGTTGCCTTGTATGGTTCTGATGCATCTAACGGTGCCTTGATTATCACTACCAAAAAAGGTAGAAAAGGTGTTAATATGATCAAAGTTTCTAATACCACTACCTTGGAGCACACTGCATTCCTTCCTAAAACACAAACTCAGTTTGGTCAGGGTGGTAATGGTTATGGTGTGGATCCAAATGGTAATCCTGTTGGCTCAAATATTGAAAACCAGGCATATGGCCCAAGATTTAATGGACAATTGCAAGCGATTGGAGCGCCATTGGCTGATGGATCATCATTTATGTCTACTTATTCTTACCATGATGACTGGAAAAGATTCTGGAACACAGGTGTTACCAATCAATCTGATTTCTCTCTGACTTCAGGTGATGATATCTCTACCCTGTTTTTCTCAGGTCAGTATGTAAATGTAACAGGTACTACTCCTGGTGATCAATTTAACCGTGCATCTGTGCGTTTGAATGGAACACGTAAGATTTCTTCTAAAATATCCAGTAGCTATTCTATATACTATATTCAGAACAGGTACGATATCACTTCCCAGACTGCAAGTATGTACAATAATATGATGAACATACCCACCAATATTCCTATTCTGCAGTTCAAGGATTGGCAAAATAATAAATTCGCCAATCCAAATGGATTTGAGAATCCCTGGTACCAAAACCCATATTTCACAAAGGATAACTACCGTCAACTTACCAGAAATGATTATTTAAACGGAGCCCTTTCATTGAAATATGCACCAACTAGTTGGTTAGATTTTACATGGAAAACAGGTTTTACCACGCAGAACTCTGAAACCAAAAGCTGGGTAGGTAAATTCATCTATACTGATTATGCGAAAGCTGCAAGTGGTGGTTCTAAAACAGATATTCCTGGTAGTGTAACCGAAAATCCAAGTAATAATGCTCAATTAACCTCTGATTTCCAGATTGGGCTGAATAAGAAAGTGAAAGATTTCTCTTTCTCTGGTATCCTGGCAGCTTCACTTCGTCAGAATACTTCTTTCACAGCTACCTCTTCTGTTTCAGGCTTGGTGGTTGCCGGATTGTATAATCTGAGTAATTCATTGAACTATCCTACAACTTCTTCTTCAACTACCCAAACTCGCCAGAATGCGATTTATGGAGAGTTTAAAGCAGCCTACAAAAACTATCTTTATTTTCATGCAACAGGACGGAATGACTGGGTTTCTGTATTGGATCCTAATAACCGTTCATTTTTCTATCCAGCCGCTGATTTATCTTTCATAGCTACAGAAGCATTCAAATCTTTGAAAGATATCAAAGGATTGGATTACCTGAAGTTAAGAGGTGGTGTATCTAAAGTGGGTAACGTAAACATCGGAGCGTATTCTTTGCTACCAACTTTTGGTCAGGCAAATGGATATCCATACAATGGTGTTGCCGGTTATACAGTGGGCAACCAGATCGTGGCCAATGGTTTGAAACCAGAGTTCACAACCGGTTGGGAAGCGGGTGCTGATCTAAGCCTTTTCAAAGGTTTTGCAGATGCAAACGTAACTTTCTATAATACACATACAACCAACCAAACAGTACCAGTTAGTATTTCATCTGCAACGGGTTATGGAACTTACCTGTTTAATACAGGAGAAACCAGTAACACAGGTATTGAAACCAAATTGAGTTTAACACCTCTCAGAAGCAGAAACTGGACAGTAACCACAGGTATTTCATATACCCATAACAATAACCAGGTAATTTCAATTAACAGTCAATTGGCTTCTCTGGCAATCGGTGGTAATAGCTATGCGATACCAGGACAGGCATTCCCTGTTATCCTGGGAACTGATTATGCTCGTGATCCTCAGGGTCATGTAATTGTTGATCCAATTACGGGTTTACCAAATGTGAATCCTAATAATGTCAATCTCGGAAACGCTTCAGTAAAAGATATCCTTGCAGTAGATGCGAATATCACATTCAAGAGCTTCCATTTGTATGCATTATTTGAATATCGTGGCGGAAACGTGATTTATAATAGCCAGGGTCCTTCTGAAGACTGGGCAGGTTCAAGTATTCGTACTGTACAATATAACCGCCAGCGCTTTGTGTTCCCTAACTCTGTTTACATGGATGCCAGTGGTAAATATGTTGCTAACAAAACAGTTCTTATTCAGAATGGTAACGGTAACGATGGTTTCTGGACAGACCAGGTTCACAACATGGGAATCACCTCAAACTATATAACCTCAGGTGCTTTCTGGAAACTTCGTCAGTTAAGTATTGCTTACGATTTACCTACTGCTTTATTGCGTAAAACAAAAGCTATCAAAGGTGCTACCATCAGTCTTCAGGGACGTAACCTGTTTGTATGGTTGCCTAAATCAAATATCTATACCGATCCTGAGTACAGTAGTAATGACGGAAGCAATAACGGTAACGGAATTGGTGTAACCGGTCTTCAATCACCACCTTCACGTTACTATGGTGGAACCATTACTTTAACCTTTTAATCTGTCATTATCATGAAAAGAATACTAAACATAATAATTGCAGGTACGGTACTGTTGGGTGCCTCCTCATGCAAGAAATACTTAGACGTCAATACAA
>CAIYKV010000252.1 GCA_903926855.1 uncultured Bacteroidota bacterium
TACGAAGATCTTATGGTGGTTTTGCCGGGGGTGTTCACCTCTTCCCATTCCGAACAGAGAAGTTAAGTCCCCCATGGCCGATGGTACTTGCATCACGCTGGGAGAGTAGGTAGCTGCCATATTTATTCAAACCCGATCAGTTTTACTGGTCGGGTTTTTTATTGCACTAAACCGTAGATTGATTTGACACCCTTACTGCAAGGCGAGGGAAAATAGTATTCAAGGAGTAATTGGGAAATTTTTTAGGCTACTTCTTCTCCTGTTGAAGCCGCTAGTAATTTGAACCAATCTTCTTTTTCCAATCTGATAGACGCAGCTGCTTTCGCCTGTAATAATCTTTCTAATTTTGTAGTTCCAATCACTGATTGAATACCCGAAGGATGAGAATGTAACCAGGCCAGCAATATTTCATTTAATCCGGTTTGATATTTTTCTGCGAGTTTACTTGCGGTAGCAGTAATACTTCTGTATCGTGGGTGACTATCATCGGTAAATAAGCCACCTCCCAAAGGAGCCCAGGCCATGGGGACGATACTATGTTTAATACAATTCTCCAAAGTGCCATCCGAAAATGCATTCAAATGCATAATGGAAATCTCTACCTGGTTATAACTAATATTTGTATAGCTGGCCAGCAGATCAGCCTGGTGAGGAAGAAAATTTGAAATGCCAAACTCAAGTACTTTTCCCTCCTGTTTTAACTGTGTGATCGCTTCTGCAACTTCTGCAGGATTCATTAATGGATCCGGGCGATGAATGAGTAATACATCAAGATAGTCTGTTCCAAAATTCTGTAGGGATTTGTCAACAGAAGTAATGATATATTTTTTGGAAGTGTCATAGGATTTGATCCTGTTACCCGGTCGGTTAGGCGTAACCATTCGTATACCACATTTTGTGATCAACTGTAACTCATGCCGTAAAGAAGCAGATTCTTTTAATGCTTCCCCAAAACCTGCTTCGGTTGTATAATCCCCATAAATATCCGCATGATCAAAACTGCGAATATCATTAGCAAGACAGGCTTCAATCATGGCTCTGTATTGTGCTGTAGAGAAATTGGCTCCCCATATTCCCCATCTCATACATCCTGCAATTGGCGAATTAATTTTGGTTGTTTTCATAGCCAAATATAATTAATTATATCCCATATAGCCCCATACTTAAGTATGGGGCTATATGGGGCAAAAAAAATGGAGCAAAAAAAAAGTCCGGCGAAAGCCGGACTTGAATAGTTTTGGTTGCTATTGGATTAGTACCTGTTGTATCCACCGCCACCACCGTTGCCACCACGATCGCGGTTGTATCCGCCACCGCCGCCGCTTCCGCCACGACTTCCGCCGCCGCCACCGTAACCACCACGGCTACCGCCGCCACCACCACCGAAGCTCTTCTTCTTGAAGCCGCCTCTTTCGCCTTCCGGACGTGGGGTAGATTCGTTAACAACAATCTTACGACCCAATACTTCTGTGTCGTGTAATGCTGCAATGGCAGCACGGGCTGCTTCATCATCAGCCATTTCAACGAAACCGAAACCTTTGCTACGGTCATTGTTGAATTTGTCGGTAACGATTTTGGCACTGGTTACTTCGCCAAACGGAGAAAACAGGTTTTGCATGTCTTCACTGGACATATTCCAGTTAAGATTTCCAACGTAAATGTTCATGTTCTAAAAAAATTAAATGATCAAAAACCAATGGTAAAAACAGTAACCAAAAACCCTGAAGCATTTACGTAAATAACCTTCTGGAATATGGAAAAACTGCCATTGGACTCCCGAAGATAGGGATTTTATGGATTTCCCATTTTTTTTTTACAATTCTGAAACCATTGATTTCAGGCGGTTTTGCTAGTAAATGATGTTTTCTGCGGTAGTTTGCGGGATTATTATATTCAGCGGGTAAAATATGGGGAGATTTCTCTTTTTTCGTTCAATAATTTTTTTTTACTGAATTATTATGCAGGAACTATCAGGGAGAAAACTCCTAAAATGGCTTTTATCTATTGAAAAAGAAAATATGGCTATTAAAACAAACAAAAAGCCTGCTCAGTTGAGCAGGCTCTTATAATGATCAGGCAATCGCTTTTATTCAGCAACTACTTCAAACTCAATTTCAACGGTATTTCCGTTGCCGAAATCGATAGAGGCTTTATGTGTGCCCAGTTCTTTTACTTCATCCAGGATGGTAATTCTTTTACGGTCAATTTCATAACCTTTCTGGTCACGAATTGCACGGGTAATTTGTAAAGAAGTAACACTTCCGAATATTTTACCGCTGGTTCCGGTTTTGGCACCAATGGTTACCGGAGATGATTTCAATACTTCTATTACTTTATTCAGTTCAGCCAGCATCAATGCTTCTTTCTTGGCTTTTACTTTCAGGCGCTCTTCCTGTTGTTTTAAATTGGAAGCACTGGCTTCTACAGCAAGTTTACCAGGTATCAGGAAATTACGGGCATAGCCGTTCTTTACATTTACCAGTTCGTTGCGTCCGCCCAGATTATCTACATCTTGAATTAAAATGACTTGCATATTTTGTTTTTTAGTCCCAAGAGCCCAGTTTACAATTATATAAAACCATAAACTGTCTCCCGCCTGCGGCGGGATTAGGGAAGGTTACTAATTTCTATTTCAATAAATCAGTTACATAAGGTAACAAAGCCATTTGACGTGCTTTCTTAACTGCGTCCTGAACTTTACGTTGGTACTTCAGAGAGTTCCCGGTTAAACGACGAGGTAATAACTTACCCTGTTCATTGATGAATTTTTTAAGGAAATCTACATCTTTATAGTCAACGTATTTTATGCCATATTTTTTGAAGCGACAGAATTTTTTCTTAGGCTTCTCCTGTTTGATGGCGGTCAGGTATTTGATTTCATTCTTTGCCATGATTAAGCCTCCTGTTTTTCTTTATCCTGCATTGCAAATCCGCCATTTCTTTTTACATAGTTGTACTCGACGGCGTATTTATCGAGACGGGTGATCATGTGGCGCATTACCTGTTCGTCGCGCAATAACTGGATCTTCAGTTTTTCATTAAGATCTGAAGGACCGGTGAATTCCAACAACCAGTAAATACCTGTTGTTTTTTTCTGGATTGGGTAAGCAAGTGATTTCAGACCCCATGGGTTACTGTGCACAGATGCACCACCCAGTTCGGCGATCAGATCGGCATATTTTTTCTGTGAAGCTTTGAAATCTTCTTCAGAAAGAACCGGAGTGAAAATCACCATCAATTCGTAACTGTTCATTACCTGAATTTTTAGGTTTTAAATTTGGTTTATCCCATTGGACATCCCCTGGTAGTTACTAAGGGAGAATCTGCCAAAACAGATTTGGGGGGGCGAAGGTAACTAATAATTAGCTAATTCACTCAGCTAATTGCTTGATTTTACTGGGTTTTTCAGCAAAATGTCACTCTCAGAGCGGTTTTTTGGACCTTTGAACTATCACTTTATATTTTTAAGTAATACCAGGAAGGTAGGAAAATGGTCGCTATAACCGCCCCGGTACGTATTTCCATCCCAGGTACGCATCGGATAACCCTGGTATCGACCTGAATTTTCCTTCATAAAAGGCTGGCTGAATATATATTGCTGATAATAAAATAAACCTATTTGGTTGGGATCTAACCAGGATTCGGACAGGATAATCTGGTCGAAAAGCCCCCAGCTGTCTCTGTTGGCAAGTGTACCTATGCCTTTTCTATAGGGTTCGGCCCATGGATTGAACAGATCACCGGCATGCAGGGAGGATCTGTTCCCTTTCGCACCTAGTGCTTTGGTAATGCTTGGGCTATCCGGATCATCATTCAAATCGCCCATAACAATAATCTTTGCCTTAGGATCATTCGCTGTGATCATTCGGATATGGTTTCGGCAAACAAGTGCTGCCGCTTCTCTTGCAGGTGAACTCCTTTCCTCACCACCTCTTCTGCTAGGCCAGTGGTTTACATAAATATGCACGGGTTCTCCATCCAACTGCCCTTTTACATATAAAATATCACGGGTATAATACGCTTCTTTACTATTTCCGGGTAAGGCTACAAACAATTTATCCGCTTTTTCAGGGATAAAATATTTTGGATGATAGAGTAGAGCCACATCAATACCGCGTGCATCTTTCGAATCAAAATGAATGATCTGATAATTTCTTTTTTTTAATAAGGGATGCTGAACAAGATCTGATAGTACCGTATCATTTTCTATTTCTGCAACGCCTAATAATACCGGACCGCTTGTTGGAGAAAAAGATGTACCAATTTTACTGATTACGGTTGCCAGTTTTGTTATTTTATCCCAATAAATTATTCCGTTATATTTCTTGATTCCAGAAGGTGTAAAATCATCATCATTCACCAAAGGATTATCAATTGTATCA
>CAIYKV010000253.1 GCA_903926855.1 uncultured Bacteroidota bacterium
ATTGCCCTAAAAAAGTTCCGGCGCCTGATTCTCTTCCTTGGCCTTGTGCTCCCATTCCATTTCGATGGTTTTACTATAATCGGTAAGCTTCGCACCTACGGCTTTCCAGCCCATGATATCTACCATTTTGGCCACTTTGAATTTTGCTTTGCGGATCTGTTGTCCCCTTCCGGTTTGAACAACGAGCAATGGTTCGGGATCAGTTGTTACCGCTTCTAACTTGTTTCCGGCACCTTCTTTAATGAAAAGGAATTGGGTTTTCATCGTAGTGGTTTCTATCTTAAACCGCTTGATATTATATTGTTGCTTATCCGTATCCAGGTAAACAGCAGTGATCACTTTTTCGGGGTCAAATTTTTCAATCAATCGAATTTTCTCTGGTTCAAAACGCTGCGTGATTTCAGTATCAGTTAATTCATAACTGCCATCATTGTAAAACAGGATTAACTTTTCATCTTCAAAACTGCCGAGGTACTGCCCCTTTCCATCAGTATTCAATCGACCAAATTTTTCATCAAACCATAATTTCCTGCCGGCCAAAGTGCTTCTACCTGCTTCTTTTAATTTGACAGTTTTAATCGGATATTTGGTAACCTGGTTACCCATACTACTACGGCCCTTAATTTCCAGTTCTTCAAAATAAAAATCAAATTCTTTGATACGGGCTGTGCAATTGGGACTAAGAATAATCTTCACAGTTTCTGCTTCACCATTGGGATTGGCAGTAAAATAATGCACTTTACTTTTTTCAGAAGCTTTGGTCAAATCATATTCTTTCTCGCGGGTAATACCGGTTACATTAAATCTTTTGGCATAACTGGTTCCTGTTTTCCCGTCCAGGTAAATCATATTATAGGTAGTGCGTTCATCGTTCTTTTGGAACACAGCTGCATGAATAATATCTTTTCCAATAAATACCTTATCAGACACTTTCACTACTTTCATGGTGCCCCCTTTTGTGAAAGCAATAATATCATCGTAATCAGAACACTCACAAAGTAGTTCATCTTTTTTCAAACCGGTACCAATAAATCCTTCTGCACGGTTTAAATAGAGTTTGGTGTTGGCAATCGCAACTTGTTTTACCTGTATGGTATCAAATTCTTTAATGGCTGTTTTTCTCTCCCTGTCTTTACCATATTTTTTAAGCAGGTTTTCAAAATAAGCAACCGCGTAATCTGTCAGATTTTCAAGGTCAAATTTTACCTGCTTGATATCGGCTTCGATATTTTTGATCTGTTCATTCAGTTCATTGATATCCAACCGATAAATCCTTCTTACCGGTTTTTCGGTAAGTTTCAGGATATCTTCCCTTTCAATCGTTCTTTTTAGCTTTTTCTTAAACGGGGTAAACGCTTTGTCGATCGCCTCAATAACCGTTTCCCATGTTTCATGCTTTTGCTCCAGTTCTTTATATATCTTTTCTTCAAAGAATATTTTTTCCAAAGAGGTATAATGCCATTTATCTTCCAGTTCACTCAATCTTATTTCCAGTTCTTTTTTTAGTAGTGCTTTTGTATTTTCTGAGGATACGGTCAACAGTTCACGCACTGTCAGAAACTGCGGTCTGTTTTGTACAATTACACAGGCATTTGGGGAAATACTTACTTCACAATCCGTAAATGCATACAATGCATCAATGGTAATATCCGGTGAAATACCCGGGGCCAGGTCTATCTGTATTTCGATATCTGCTGCTGTAACATCAATTACTTTTTTAATTTTGATCTTACCCTGGTCATTCGCCTTCGTAATACTTTCCATTAACTGGGTAGTGGTTACCCCATAAGGAACATCACGAATCACCAAGGTTTTTTTATCCAGTTCTTCTACCCGTGCTCTTACCCTAACTTTACCACCACGTTTTCCATCATTATAGTTAGCCACATCAATCATTCCGCCCGTCTGAAAATCGGGAAATAATTCAAATTTCCTGCCCCGTAAACATTTGATAGAAGCTTCAATCAATTCACAGAAATTATGTGGCAGAATTTTAGTTGACAATCCTACTGCAATCCCATCCGCTCCCTGCGCCAATAGCAAGGGGAATTTCATAGGAAGGGTTACCGGTTCATTCTTTCGGCCATCATAACTTAGTTGCCATTCAGTTGTTTTGGCATTAAAAGCCACTTCCAAAGCAAATTTGGATAATCTTGCCTCGATATATCTGGAAGCAGCTGCTTCGTCTCCAGTTCTTACATCGCCCCAGTTTCCCTGGGTTTCAATCAGCAAATCTTTTTGACCAAGGTTTACCAATGCATCTCCAATACTGGCATCACCATGTGGATGGTACTGCATACTTTGTCCGATAATATTGGCCACTTTATTAAACCTGCCGTCATCCATTTCCTTCATGGCATGAAGAATCCTGCGCTGCACGGGCTTTAATCCATCTTCAATAGCCGGCACGGCTCTTTCTAATATTACATACGAAGCATAATCCAGGAACCAATTTTTATATTGACCCTGAACACCTGTTTCATTCTCAAATACCCTGTTCTCTGTTTTTTCTTTCGCCATAATATTTACTCAATCATTTGATTGGCTGACACTTTCCTGATAAGTTATACCCGAAAAGTATCTTCTCTGCCATCCTCTAAACCATTTAATTCAAAAACAACAATATCTGTATCCGCAATCAATTCATGCCAGGCCCAGGGATGAATTTGTATCATTACCGGTGCCGTTACTTTTTCAGAACCTTTTGCTTCTCCCCTAACATCATACCAGTGTAAAGTGGCAGAGCCCTTCATGATGATGATCTTCTCGGGATTTTTTTTGGCTGCTATACCCTTATGATAATGTCTGCCACTGGAACTTCCTGCTTTTCGGTAGGCAATAATAAACTGTCCGGTTCGGTCCGTATCAAAATAATGCGTGGCTCCCCTTTCATCCTCACCAATCTTTGCAATCGGAATAATCTCAACCATGGCTTTAGATTTATTATTGTTCATACAATTCTAATGGTTGCCCATTAGGGTCATAAAAAAACAGAAATTGCTTACCAGTAAGGCCATCCGTTCTGATTTCCTCTGGCTTTGCGTTATGCTGCAATAACCAGTGATACCAGGCTTTGATATCCTTCACTCCAAAAGCCAAGTGTCGCAAACCCTTCGCTTCTGGAAAAGAAGCTCTTTCCCGATAATCTGGAAAAGAAAAAAGTTCAATTACATATTTACCCCCTAAAGCAAGATCTAATTTATATGAGTTTCTTTCTTCTCTGAATGTTTCTGCCAGTATACTACAACCCAACACCTCTGTATAAAAATGTTTACTCGCTGCGTATCCTTCCGTATCCGTCAGTATAGCAATATGGTGTATAGATTCAATCGCTAACACACACTATCCGTTTACTGGTTCTGTTGATTTTGTTTCCACCCCTGCCAGTTTAATACCCAGGTCTTTCCAACCTTTTGCCCAATCTCCGGTTACTTCCAATCTGCCGGTAGCCTGCATTTCCCGGATTCTCCATACCAGAAAAGCATCTCCGGTTTTAATCTTCATTTTATTCAATACATTGCTGATCACTTTACTTAGTTTTTGTGACTCGCCAGTCATCTGTGATAGAATGTCTTTATCATAAAAATCAATCTCTTTTCCCATCAATTTTTTCCCGCCTTCCAAAAATCTGACAAGCGAATTTTCATTACAAATCTTTTTCCACTCATCGGGATCTACTTCAAACTCACTTAATGTAATGGGTCGGGCTAGTTTTTTAGCTTTTACAAATTCTTTGGGAAGTATCTCAGATAAATGATTGGGGTAGAATATATTTCCTTTTTCATTAAAGAAAGGCAGGTTATTCAGGTATAATACTTCAATTTTTCCCTGATACTCTTTTAATTGGCTCATCAACCAATAATATCCACAAACATCATGTGCATTTTGTGCCATCCAAATCCAAACCAGTTCTTCAGGGTTTTCCGTTAACCGATTGATCAAATTATGTACGGTTAATTTATCGTCTACAATATTCAATTGTTCGGTATAGGGAGAATATTCCAATACTTGTTTCCACCAATCTCTTCTTTGCTGATACCCTTCTGTTTCATAGATATCCAATAATGGCCCAACTGCAAAATCGTCTTTGATTTCTATGATATCTCCCTGAATCGTTTCATCCAGCTCTATGGCTTTTCTTAAAGCCTCAACATTGGGTTGTTCAAAAACTATATGAATCATGGGTAATTAAGAATTAATAATTAATAATTTTTGTGTCCTGTTATTTTGATAGCTATTGTATTGTTTAGCTTTCAATCAGGTCGAGTTCTACTTTGAGGTTATTGATAATGAATTCCTGTCTTTCCATGGTATTTTTTCCCATATAATATTCTAATAGGTTTTGGATATGGTCGCCTTGTTCCAGGATAACGGGTTGCAGGCGTATATCTCTTCCGATAAACCTTCCGAATTCTTCGGGGGAGATTTCTCCCAATCCTTTGAAACGGGTAATCTCTGGTTTATTACCGATCTTTTTTACAGCTGCCTGTTTTTCTGTTTCATCATAACAGTAAATCGTTTCCTGCTTATTTCTTACACGGAACAATGGAGTTTCGAGAATATATACATGGCCTCGTTTTACCAGATCAGGGAAAAACTGCAAAAAGAAAGTCATCATCAATAACCGGATATGCATTCCATCCACATCCGCATCGGTAGCTATTACTACATTATTATAGCGGAGTCCTTCCAGTCCGTCTTCTATATTCAATGCATGTTGCAAAAGATTAAACTCTTCATTTTCATACACTACTTTTTTGGTCAATCCAAAAGAGTTCAGGGGTTTACCCCGTAAACTGAACACTGCCTGTGAATCTACATTTCTGGATTTGGTAATACTTCCACTGGCACTATCCCCTTCTGTGATAAAAATGGTTGCGCTGTTTTGCAATGCAATAAATTCTTCTTTATTTTTTGCCGGCAATTCATCATTCAGATGTACCCGGCAATCGCGTAGTTTTTTATTATGCAGATTTGCCTTCTTCGCACGCTCATTGGCTAGTTTTTTAATACCGGCCAGTTCTTTTCTTTCACGCTCATTTTGTTCGATTCTTTTCTTTAAAGCATCTGCCACTGTTGGATTCCGGTGCAGAAAATTATCCAGTTCCTTTGCCAGAAAATCCTGCACAAAATTTTTCATGCTCGGTCCGCCCTCATACACATTCTGCGATCCCAATTTGGTTTTGGTCTGACTTTCAAAAACAGGTTCCTGCACCCTTACAGAAACCGCAGCCACAATACTGGTACGGATATCTGATGCTTCATAATCTTTCTTGAAAAAATCGCGAATCACTTTCACATACGCTTCTCTGAATGCCTGCTGGTGAGTACCGCCCTGGGTAGTGTACTGTCCGTTTACAAATGAAAATATATCCTCTCCATAATCATTGTTATGGGATAAAGCCACTTCAATATCCTCTCCTTTCAAATGAATGATCGGATAACGGAGTTCATCTGGGTTTGTTTTTCGTTGAAGCAGGTCAAGCAAACCATTCTTACTCACATATTTCTTGCCATTAAAATGCATGGCCAGACCGGCATTCAGGTAACAATAATTCCAGAGCTGGTTATCGAGGTATTCATGTATGTAATGAAAGTTCCGGAATATGGTATCATCCGGTGTAAATACCACAAGAGTACCGTTGGGCTCATCGGTTTTCAATTCTTTATGTTCTTTTACCAAAAACCCTTTTTCAAATTCAGCTGTTTTTTCCTTTCCATCCCGAAATGCGGTTACTTTAAAAAACTGACTCAGGGCATTCACGGCTTTGGTACCAACACCGTTTAGTCCAACGCTTTTCTGAAACGCCTTACTATCATATTTTGCCCCGGTATTGATCTTGCTCACTACATCCACTACTTTTCCAAGCGGTATACCTCGACCATAGTCACGAACAGTTACCATTTTACCTTCAATACTCAATTCCACCTGTTTCCCATAACCCATGGTGTATTCGTCAATACAGTTGTCGATTACCTCTTTAATCAACACATAAATACCATCATCGGGTGCTGAACCATCGCCTAGTTTACCGATATACATACCCGGACGAAGCCGAATATGCTCCTTCCAATCGAGTGATTTGATCGATTCTTCGTTGTATTCATATACATTCTTCTCACTTGCCATTTCCGTATCCTTATTTTAGTCTGTTTTACACATCCTCCCGTTACAGGCATACCAATTAATTACCTGTTGAAGGGTTTAGAGGGCTACAAATCTAAACACCTCACAGACTAGCCCAATTTTACTTTTCTACAAATGGCTTTTAAATGTGGATAAACAAGCCAAAAACCTGAATTGCTTACACAATTCCCTGATACTGAACCTATTTTTGAACTATCAACAAATGGAATACAAATATTGAAACCCGATTGGACGCAATCACTCGGATTGCAGAAGATAAGCTGGCTGAAAATGACCGGTTCCGGCTATTTCTGGGAGAAAGAAATAGCAGCCAAATTGATGAATGGGTAAGTAAACTGGATCAGGAAATTACACCGAAAATAGATTGTACAGCATGTGGAAACTGTTGTAAAAGCCTGATGATTGTTGTAAAAGATGAAGAAGCCAACCTGCTTTCCGATCATTTACAGCAAAAAAGGGAAAATTTTGACCAGCAATACCTCGAAAAAGGGAGCAATGGAATGATGCTGATTAACCAGATTCCCTGTCATTTTCTGGCTGATAATAAATGCACAGTGTATGATTATCGCTTTGCGGGATGCAGAGAATTCCCGGCCCTCCATATCCCGGATTTCAAGAACAGACTTTTTACCATATTTATGCATTATGACAGATGTCCCATTATTTTTAATGTAGTGGAAAAGCTAAAATTGGCTATGGGTTTTGAAACGGATGGATCAGAATAGGGTAGTATCTTTAATCTATGGCAGTCTTATTTGGCATTGATCGTATTTTATTGAGTTCACCTGAATGGAAAACAAAGCGGCTGGGATTGGTAACCAATCACGCTGCTACCACCCATGATCTGGTGCCTTCACGCAAAGCTTTATTACAACAGGGTTTTCAACTGGTGAAATTATTTTCTCCGGAACATGGATTAGATGTGCAGGGAGCGGATGGACATGAAATGAAAGATGGCTAAAGACTCTGGCAAGAAGCCCCC
>CAIYKV010000254.1 GCA_903926855.1 uncultured Bacteroidota bacterium
ACACGTAATAGTTCCCCTTTATACCATTTTTTATAAAAAAGTAACCCAAAAGCCAGCAAATGGAGAATAGTTAATAAATAATTAATATGAAAAATATTATCGTAAATACATATCTAAATTACCTATTAGCCTCTTAGATGCCAGGCTTTTGGCCGGGTAAATACCCGTAATCCGGCGTGAGATAAAGTACTGCCAAATCCACTATGTTTTCTTCCGCTCCAGGGTAGAGCAGCGCTAACTCTGTCACAACAATTCCAGTAAACTGTACCCACATTTAGTTGCTCCTCAATCCGGGCAGCCCTTGACTGGTTATTGGAATAAACGGAAGCGGTTAGTCCATATTCCGTATCGTTCATGAGCCGGACGGCTTCCTCATCACCGCTAACTTTCATGATTCCGATAATGGGTCCGAAAGATTCTTCTTTCATAACCTCCATTTCATGCGTCACATTTACCAGCACGGTAGGCGCAAAATAATTGCCCGCCCTGTTTAGTTGCTTACCCCCCAAGGCAACCGAAGACCCCTTTTTTACTGCATCTGCTACCTGTGCCGTTAAGAGCTGTACCTGCTCCTTTCTGGTAAGTGCGGCTATATAAACATTTTCTTCGGTAGGCAAACCTATCTGATAAGAAGCCACTTCTTTTAGAAATGCTTCCAGATAGGCATCGTATACTTTTTCATGCACATAAATACGTTCTACCGAACAACAACTCTGTCCGTTATTATAAAATACCCCATCAGCTGTTCCGGCTGCAACAGCGGCAATATCGATAATATCATCTGTTACATATAAGGGGTCTTTACCGCCCAGTTCCAGTCCGCATGGCACCATATATTTACTCACCCGCTCATAAATATGCTTACCGGTTTTATAAGACCCGGTAAAAAAATATCCGTCCAGTCTTTCCTCCAGTACCTGCTCTCCCACATCCCCCGCACCAATAACAGCTTGAAACACATTTACCGGAACACCTGCTTCGTGTAAATATTTTTGTATCTCTAAACCGGTTAGACTGGCCAGTTCAGATGGTTTGTATAGCACGGCATTACCGGCCAGGAGGGCAGGAACGAATACATTGGTCCCCACCAGATAAGGATAATTCCAGGCAGAGATATTGGCTACCACTCCCAAAGGTTCGTATACAATCTTTTCTTTTGTACCTCCTTCTTCAACCATCCATTCCGGACGTAAGTATTTTTCTGCATTAGTGGTAAGCCAGTCAATTCTTGCACAAGCCCCTTTGATTTCATTAATGGATTGCTGCAGGGGTTTACCAGTTTCTGCGGTTAAGATTTCTGCTAGCGAGCTGATATTGTTTGTAAGCAAAATGGCAAACTGTTGTAATAGGGTAATCCTGACAGCCAGATCAGTACCATTCCATTCTTTTTGACCGATACGAAGCCTGTTTATTTTTTCTGAGATGCTGGCATGGGTATCTGTATCAAGTATAGTAATCAGTTCGTCAGTGGCCGGATTAAAAATTTTCATAGAGTGATTTATTTGCTTCTGATAAAAACCAGGCAAGGATATTTTCAGAAAGAGGATTTGTTTTTTTATCATCCATTCTTTCGGGATGCCATTGCACGCCCAGTAGTGGGGATTTATTGTAAGGGTCTTTCCATTCAACGCCTTCAATAACACCATCATCCGTTGAAACCGCATTTACTACCAGGCTATCTGAAATCAGGTCAATGGCCTGGTGATGTGCGCTATTCACTTCTCCGGATAAACGACCGCTGATTGAAAACAGTAAGCTGTTTTCGGCAATCGTAATTGTGTGAAGACCATCTTTATCTTCTTTTCTTTTGTGATCCTGTTTCCCTGCTTCTTCCAAATCAGGAACCAGGGATCCACCCAGATAAGTATTGAGTAATTGCAATCCGCGACAGATAGCGAGTATCGGTAAACGATTTTCTATGGCTAGTTGAAGAATCTTCATTTCAAAAATATCCCTTTCCTTATTCCATTCTTTGGGCATATTCGGATAACGGGTTCTCTGGCTATTATAAAAAGCGGGTGTTATATCTACACCACCGGATAACAGAATACCCTGACATCTTTTTACATCATCCGTATTTTGTGTTTCATAGGAAAGGGTAATCAGGTCAATCGCGGCATCCTCGTCCAAATCCAGTCAAGATAATTTTGAAACCTGGATTCTGTTGCTGTTATTCCTATGGTTATTGTTTTTGTCATGATTTATAGTGCGGATTCATAAAGTGTTTTAAAATCAGCACGAGTTACCGGCTTTGGGTTATTGGGATGTGCAAAATCTGCAAATGCAAGATCTGCGAGTGTATCTATATGTTTTGTTTCAACCCCAACTTCCCTAAGCTTATTAGGAATATGAACGCGTGAATTCAAATCAAAAAGATATTCTACAACACCTTCCCCGGTTTCATTTTTCAGTTCTAATGCGTGCGCGATGCGTATAAATTTTTCTTCTGAACCAATTATATTAAATCGCATACCGTAAGGCAGGTTTACTGCATTGGCTAATCCATGGTGTGTATCCAGCAATGCAGACATAGGATGTGCCAGGGAATGAACTACGCCCAATCCTTTCTGAAACGCAATCGCCCCCATCATCGAAGCAAGCAGCATATCTGAACGGGAGGCAAGGGTTGGGGCATTCACTGCCTGTTCTAATGAGCCTGCTATCAGCCGGATTCCTTCAAGGGCAATTCCATCGCATATCGGATGATAATTTTTTGCGAGAAATGCTTCCATATTATGAGTTAACGCATCCATGCCAGTTGCAGCAGTGACAAATGGAGGCAAGTCCATAGTAAGCAAAGGATCCGCAAAAACAATTTTAGCGAGCAATTTTGGAGAGAACAATATTTTTTTCTGATGGGTATCATCGTCTGCAATTATTGCCGACCTGCCCACTTCACTTCCTGTTCCCGCAGTAGTAGGAATGGTAATAAAATGTGGCACTTCATTCGTAACATAGATATCACCACCAATCAGGTCATCGTATTTGAAAAGATCTTCGCGATGATTGATACGTAACAAAATTGCCCTGGCCACATCAATCGCGGCGCCTCCGCCAATTCCTATAATACAATCGGATTGTGAGGAATCGAATACTTCAGTGCCTTTATATACATCAGATTTAACAGGATTCTTATGCATATCATGAAATACTGTTACTAAAAATCCTTTTGCAGAAAGATCCGTTACAATTTTTTTAAAAAAAGACAATCCTGCGATAGTAGGATCTGTAACAATCAATGGTTTTTGTAACTGATTGGTTTTTAAATAAGCAGGTAGTTCCTCTACAGCACCCGCACCAAAACGGATAATCGTTGGAAAATTAAATTGTGAAACAGGCATAATCAATAATGTGTTTAATCAATAACTGGTGTTTCTAGTGGCATGCAGTTAGCATCCTGACCTAGCTTTCAAATAATGACAGGATAACGCTGATACAAACCTAAGCGCAAAAAAAGGATATGACAAGCAATCAGAAAGAAGTTTATATTATTTCAAAGTAACGTTTTAGCTCCCAGTCAGTAACTACTTTGGCAAACTGCTTTACCTCCCATTCGCGGGTTTGGGTAAAATGTTGTACAAAAACCTCGCCGAATAATTCTTTTGCAATGGCAGATGTTTTCATTAAGTGTGTAGCTTCATCTAAACTTTTTGGAAACCGGCCATTGGATAGATCCTGGTATCCATTACCCGCAGTTGCAGGTTGTTTGAGTGTTAATTTTTTTCGGATCCCATACAAACCGGCCGCTAAACAAGCAGCCATGGCCAGATAAGGGTTGGTATCACTACCTACCACCCTGGTTTCAAGCCGACAGGATTTTTTCCCTTCTGTAAGTGCCCGTAAGGCAACGGTTCGGTTGTCCATTCCCCAGGTAACGGTTGTGGGTGCCCAAGCGCCTTCTACCAATCGCTTATATGAATTAATGGTAGGTGCTACCATGGGTAATATATGTGGCAGACAATATAATTGTCCGGCCAGGTAACTTTTCATTAACGGACTCATCCTTTGTTTATCCTTTGCATCATGAAACAGGTTATTTTGGGAACGCTTATCCCATAACGACTGGTGAACATGCCCACTACATCCCGGCAGGTTTTCGCTGAATTTTGCCATAAATGTGGCCATGATTCCGTTTAGTCCGGCTATTTCTTTAACAGCAGTTTTAAAAAGAACGGCCCGGTCTGCAGAGGTAAGTATATCTCCAAAAGTAATGGCAGCTTCATACACACCCGGACCAGTTTCGGTATGCAGGCCTTCTAGCGGGATACCAAATTTTTTCATGAGATCAAAAAGGTCAGAAAAAAAATCGTTTCGTTCTGTACTCCGTAATATGGAATACCCAAACATTCCAGGGGTAAGCGGGGTAAGGTTTCTGCCTCCTTTGTCTGCAAAGGAATGAGAGGTTTCTGCAAAATTAAACCATTCAAATTCCTGTGAAAACTTAGCGGTATATCCGGCTTTGGAAGCCTGGACGATTACTTTCTGTAAAACCTGTCTCGGACAAATCGCCAGTGGATTTCCTTTTGCATCAATAAATTCACCCAGAAAAAAGGGAATATCATTTTCCCAGGGTATTTTTCGGAAACTATTGAGAATGATTTTCAATTTTGCATCCGGGTAACCGGTATGCCAGCCTGTATAACTCGCATTATCATAAGCAGCATCATTCATATCCCACCCGAATACTACATCACAAAAACCCAGATCCGTTTCGGCAACCGACAAAAATTTTTCGGCAGAAATATACTTGCCTCTAAGTACTCCATCAATATCCGATACAGCAATCTTAACCCTCCCGGAAGGATGTTGTTTTACATAATTGAAGATAGACTGAGTATTCATCTTTTGAATAATTTAAATGCCAGGTAAAAAAATATCAATAATCCAAAATATAAAGTAGCCAGAAAAGCATTGTAGTAACATAAAGCAGTTAACGACAATATGGCCAGTACTAAGGCAATGATGGGTGTAAATGGATAGAAAGGAACCTTGAATGGTCTTGGCAATGAAGGTTCATTTTTTCTAAGACGGATAAGCGAAAGCATAGAAATTATATACAAGGTAACCGCACCAAATACAGAGAGAATAATGATTTCAGCGGTTCTACCGGTACAAACAATGACTATCCCCAATACCGCATTACAGATTAACGCATTGGCGGGTGTTTGAAATTTTGGATGAATAGTGCCCAATAGTTTTGGAGCATTGCCAATTTTGCCAAATTCAAAACTGGCTCTTCCGCTCGCTAAGAGCAGTCCATGAAAAGAAGCGATCAATCCAAATAAACCAATACCGATTAGCAATTTATAATATACATGGTCGGGAGAAAATAATTTCCCCAGCGCCAATGGCAACGGAGAATCGGAGCTTTCACCGTTTTTCAGGTAAACGATATTCTCCCATCCCCCTACACCTATTGAGGCGATGAATACCAATACACAAAGAATTACCAAAGTGAGGATGGCCCAACCAAATCCTTTTACAATATCTTTTTGTGGATTCAGACTTTCTTCGGCAACGTTGGCTACGCCTTCTATTCCCAAAAAGAACCAGATCGCAAAAGGTAAGGCTGCAAAAGCCCCGGCCCAGCCATGGGGGAATGCATTATGCACAAACTGTGTGCTAGAAAAATGAGGTAATGTTAATCCGGAAAATAAGAGCAACTCCCCAACCGCTAAAATTGTAACCGCTAATTCGAAACCGGCTGCTGCTTTTACTCCGTAAATATTTAATGCCGTAAAAAACAAATACACCATGATAGCCCCGGCAATAACGGGTATTTGCGGAAAAGCCAGATTGAAATATGTACCAATGGCAATGGCAATGGCCGGAGGTGCAAATACAAATTCAATGATTTGTGCGATTCCGGCAATAAAACCCAGGTCGTTTTTAAAAGCTTTTTCCGCATAATCATAAGCACCTCCTGCTTTAGGAATGGCGCAGGCAAGCTCAGCATATGAAAAACTAAAACAGGTATACAGAATGATTACAAAAAATGTGGCGATAGCCAAACCATAAACACCACCTTTTTCAAGTCCGAGGTTCCAGCCAAAATACATTCCTGATATTACATAACCCACGCCCAGTCCCCAAAGTAATGCCGGAGTAAGGGTGCGTTTTAAGGTAGGGGTTGACATGGAAGTAATTTAGGATATTCGACTGATTTTTTGGAAGATGTCATAAAATATTATGTTTATGATTTCCAGTAACCGACTGAGGCAAACGGAAAATAATTTCTCTATTCTGTTAAAGAACTACTTTATTTTTCTATCTGTATACCGGAAATAGATGTTTTTCTTATCTTTTAAAAGCCAAGAGTGGAAATAACATGAAACGAACTTGCTTGTTTTTGCTTTTATTTGTTTACGCCTTTTCAGCTCAATCTCAATACACGATTTCTGGAAAAGTGATCAATGCAGATACCAAAGAGCCGGTTCCACTTGCAGCGGTTTTTTTGAGTCATACTTCTTTTGGTGTAACAACAGATGCAGACGGGCGATTCCGACTAAAAAGAATACCACAAGGTCGTTTTGAGCTGATTGTTTCTTTAGTAGGTTTTGGAACGTACACGCAACTGATGCGTTCGGATAAGATTTCAGGGGATATGACGATTCTTCTGAAACCACAAACCGCCGGACTTCCCGACCTTGTGCTAGACCCGATTGAGAAAGGTGGTTGGGAAAAATACGGACAATTTTTCCTGGACAATTTTATTGGTACTTCTTTTTATTCTACAGGTTGCACACTAACCAATCCGGAAGTCATCCGATTTCGAAAAAGTAGTCATAGCAATACCCTAAACGCATTTGCTAACAGTCCACTGGTAATTGTGAATGAATCTTTGGGATATACCATTCAATATCAAATGGAGGAATTTGAGTATGATTATAATACGCATATTTTGGTGCTAAATGGTTATCCACTTTTTAAGGATATGTCTCAGGGCAAATCAGGCGCCAAAATCCGAAAATGGCAGGAAAGAAGGAAAGATGTTTATGAAGGATCTCTCATGCATTTTATGAGAGCATTTTTTACCAATCAGTTGGAAAAACAGGGTTTTGAAATGAGAAGCCTTACAAAAGTTCAAAACAGTTTAAAAGAGAAGGCGAGACAAATATTCAAAGCCAATCCAGATACAATTGTACATACAGTTATTAAATGGCAGGTATTGAAAGGGCAACAGGTAATTGATTCTACAAAACGGATAGACTCTACTTCCGTATATAAAAAAGCATTACTACAACCCGATTCTATTATCAGTTTTGCCATTGTGCCGGCAGACAGTATCGGTTTTGCAATTGATTCTTCAACGGCAGGAATGTATTTTAAAGACTCTTTACAGGTAACCTATTTACTCAAAAAAGCACCTCTGGAATATAAACGGATTTCGAGGGAACATCGGTTTGATGAGCACCCTGTATCTGAAATATCCTTATTGAATCAGCATGCAATTTCTGTATTGTATAATGGTTTTTATTTTGGAGCACATGATTTAAAAACACGAAAATTCTGGGCATGGTGGGAAACCATGGCCACTTTACTTCCTTATGATTACTGGCCACCCAAAAAATTCGAAAAATTTACTCAATTATCCTTTTAACCTATACTCACTTCTCATCAGAAATGATGAATTTAATTATTTAAAAATTGCACTTTGGCTTAAAATACCATTAACTCTTTTTTGATAGCAAAGCAAAAGTTACATTGCATCTTATAATCTTATACAAGACAGTCACATTGAAATATCTAACGTGTTTCCTTTTTTTAGTGGTTTCATTTTTTGAAACAAATGCTCAATCGACTAATACAAAGGATTCCTTGAGTAAAATTGCTTCGGATAGCCTCAAGAAAACAAATGAAATAGATCTGCTGGATATCATTCAAAAAGTAATCAGGCCCCATGCACCACCGAGAACCGATGACGGCGAATCCAGGATTGGTAAGTTTCATACTTCAGTATTACCTGCCGCTCAATACACTTTACAAACAGGATTTGCTGCAGAAATCGTAGCCAATACTGCTTTTTATACAAGCGATCAGTCTGACGAAAATATTTCGAGTTTTCTTACGAGTATTAACTATACACAGAAAAAGCAATTTTTTGTACCGATTGAAGGTAGTATTTGGATGAAAGGTAATAAGGCCAATATCCTTACTGACTGGCATTACGAAAAATTTCCTCAATCTACCTATGGACTGGGCGGCATGACGACTGTTGCCAATCAATATACTATTGATTATAACTATATCAGATTGTATCAGGCATATATGAAAGTAATTTCACCCGATCTTTATCTGGGTATGGGCTATGATTTGGATTATTATTGGAATATTCAGGAAGTAGATCCCCCTGCAGGAGTGGTTACAGATTTTCAGAAATATGGGTTTTCGAAAAAATCGGTTGCGTCGGGGATTACACTAAATTTTTTATACGATGCCAGAAGAAATTCCATTAACCCCGAACCAGGCTATTATACGAATATAGTATTGAGAAATAATTTCACCTTTCTGGGTAGCGATCAAAACTGGCAATCATTGCTGATAGATGCCAGAAAGTATGTTCATTTTCCGGAGGGCTCTAAAAACACACTCGCATTCTGGACATATGATTGGTTTAATATCAGTGGCAAAGCACCGTATTTGAATCTGGCAAGTACCGCCAGTGATACCTATCTGAATATGGGCAGGGGGTATATACAGGGACGTTTCCGCGGACAAAATCTGCTATATGGTGAATCTGAATACCGGATGAATATCAGCAGGAATCGAATGTTTGGCGCTGTGGTTTTTTTGAATGCACAGAGTTATACTGAGCCGTTAACTAAGCAGTTTCAAACCGTTTTACCCGGGTATGGTTTGGGAATCAGGGTTAAGCTAAATAAATTTTCAAGAACGTTTATTGCATTGGATTATGGATGGGGGCTGCATGGTTCTCAGGGAATTTTTGCCAATCTGGGTGAAGTGTTTTAAGAACTCTTCATCGATAGGCTAACAATCCTAACAGTTTTTCAGAAAAAGCTTACTACACATATTCAAATTTTTCTAAAAACCCATCTTTCATCATCTCAGCAATAAAAGATTCGTGATTTTTGGCATGCCCCTGGGTTTCCCAGGTAATTGAAATCAAGGAATTTTCTTTTAGTTGTTTGGTGAGTTTATACACAAGTCGATGATTTTTCAGGATCTCTTCATAACGGGTTGTGGTATTTTCTGAAAAAGGACAAGCAATTGAATACACTTTCGACTGGTTCATTCTTTCAATAATATTTTCAAAATAGGGCAATACCGCCAGTACAAAGAGAATAAGAATAGAGGCACTGGCAGCCGGAAAATAATATCCCGCCCCAATACCCATACCTACAGCTGCAACTGCCCAAATGGTAGCAGCTGTAGTGATCCCATTGATTCTGTTTTCGCCACGAAAAATAACACCGGCACCCAGGAACCCGATTCCGGTTACAATATTGGAAGCTATTCTGTCGGGGTTGCCTGGACCTCCAATCAATATAGACATAATGGTAAAAAAGCAGGCCCCCATTGAAATCATAATCATGGTGCGAAATCCTGCAGATTTACTTCTGTATTGTCTTTCCGAACCCACAATTCCCCCCCATAAGGCTGCCAATAAAAAGCGGAGTAGAATTTCAACATCAAAATGCATAGTCCTGATTTTATGTTTTGAGATCCGTTACCTTAATTCAACGGAGGCTGTGAAGGGGTATCGATTTTTTCTATAACCGGACTAATTTCATAATAATCCATCGCAATACCAATATATCTCCGGTAAATCCTTGATTTCCCATCCTTGCTTACAGTAAAGCTGGCATACTGTTGGTAAACTGAGTAAATAAAATAATTGTGAATCAGTTTCCCTTCCACACCATCAAACATCTTATACAGTTTATGTCCGGGGTTGGTTATGCCCAGAATACCTATTAACATGATACCGGCAACCAATAAAACCTGAATAAACTTTTTCATAAACACAATGATAGTTTGCAATAAGGGTTTATCGGATAGTTGCAGATAGGCCCCGGATATAAAGTTACGTAATAATTACGCGTATAGATAAGAATCAGGTAGTTTTGAAAGAAGGGAGATAAATAGGAATATGCTATCTGTTTCCATTGAGCATCAGTTTTTTGTATGACCAATCTCATAGTTTAGTTTTTTTAAAATAAGCAATCTTGCAAAATAAAAAAATACCCAATGACGCACCCTTTTACTTATGTATCCGCAAAAGAAGCACTCTCTGTTATTGAAAGTGGGCAGCGTGTATTTATTCATGGAGGAAGTTGTACTCCGATATATCTTTTGCATGAGTTGGCCAAGGAAAAAGACAGGTTGAAAGATGTAGAACTGGTTTCTATTACCCTTAAAGGAGATATTGAACTGGATAAACCTGGTTACCAGTCCGCCTTTCATATAAATTCCCTTTTTGTTTCACCTTCTGTTCGTCAGGCTGTATCAGAAGGAAGAGCGGATTTTGTGCCTGTTTTCTTAAGTGATATTCCCGATCTGTTTAAAAGAAAGATACTGGCCATTGATGTTGCCATCGTACATGTTTCACCTCCGGATAGTCATGGATATTGCTCTCTCAGCCTTTCTATTGATATTGCCCGCTCTGCCGTAGATAGCGCGAAAACAGTGATCGCATTGGTTAATCCAGATCTTCCCAGAACCCATGGGGATGGAATGATACATACCGACAGGTTTGCAAAAATGGTATATCATCCTGCCAAAGCTTATGAAGAAGATTACGGAAAAAAAGTAGGTGAAACAGAAATGACCATTGGTAAAAATGTTGCCGAGTTGATAGATGATGGAAGTACGATACAAATGGGTATTGGCACCATTCCTGATGCGGTACTTAAATACCTGAGTGGGCATCGTGACCTGGGTGTGCATACGGAAATGTTGAGTAATGGAATCATTGATCTGGTTGAAAGCGATGTGATCAATAATAAAAAGAAAAAAATTCATCCGAATAAAACAGTTACTTCTTTTGCTGTGGGTAGCCAGAAATTATATGATTACCTGAACGATAATCCCGCTTTTTCTTTTCTGGATATAGACTATGTAAATGACCCGCATGTTATACGCCGTAACCCCAAAGTAATTGCTATTAACAGCGCCATTGAAGTTGACCTTACGGGACAGGTTTGTGCGGATAGCATTGGAGAACTGCAGTTTAGTGGTATTGGAGGGCAAATGGATTTTATGCGGGGGGCCGCATTAAGTGAAGGGGGAAAACCCATTATTGCCCTGAGTAGCCGAACCGCTAAAGGAGTTCCCCGTATTGTACCCTGTCTTAAACAAGGCGCGGGTGTAGTAACTACCCGGGGGCATGTGCATTATGTAGTTACGGAATATGGCAGTACCTTTTTATTTGGTAAAAACCTGCGCCAAAGAGCGCAGGCTCTGATAAATATATCTCACCCCGATGACAGAGAGCTGCTTACTAAATACTGTTTTGAAAGATTTAAAATATTCCTGCCATCATAGTGCTTTATCGGGGTACTGATTAAGAAAAAATTTCTCAAGTTTATTTGCTTAACAAAACCCGCTTATTAGGCGGGTTTTTGCTGATTAAGTAAAAATTAATAGCGCAAACTGTTTCTTTTTGTTAACTTAATTACGCAAAACAATAAAATATGCGGGCACTCTTGATTCTCTTTCTTTCTTTTATTGGCTTTTTATCAGCAAATGGGCAACAGGCAGTACTGGATGTAGTTAGCGGGTCACAGGGAGGCGCCAGTTTTGGATGGGTAAAATTTTACGATCCTGCTGCTATTGGTTCCAAGAAGGCCGAATTGATGAATTATGCAGATATTGAAGGAAGTCCATTCTGGAGTGACAAATGGACCCCGGCATTTTTATATTTAAGTGGTGGCTCTATTGTGAAACTGAAAAGTGTAAAACTCAACTTTTATACTAACCAGATACACTATTTAGACAATAATGGAACAGAATTGGTAACAGATGGTAGCCTGATTAAAAAACTGGTCTTTTTACAAAGAGAAGACAGCACCAAAGTGTTATCTATATTTGAGGCATACCCTGATTTTATTGGAAATAAGGGCCTGGCCTATTACAGGGTATTAAATGATGGCAGGTATAGACTGCTTGAAATGAAAAAATCATTGATCACAACCGCCCCGTATGATGCATTAGCGGGAAAATCCGTCTCCTCCTTTTTTTCAAAAACCTATTATGCACTAACAAATAATGCGGAGGTGAATACATTGAAAGCGCTTAATAAAGAGGCTGTGTATGAAATCGTGCATCCGGATAGTGCTATGGAAGACTGGGTAAAGCAAAATAAGAATAAACTAAAGAATGATACGGAAGTTCTTTCGTTCCTTGACTTTGTTAATTATTATCTGAAGAAAAAGGCGCAGTAATTCTTTATAGACAGTTTTCAAATCTCTCAGCTTTCGACTGATTGTACCGATTTTGACTCCCTTTTGACCCGTTTTTAAAAAACGTGACTGGAAATTATTTACATTTAGTATTCCTACTAATTTCAATTCTATACAACCAAACTACTCGCTAATGTTACGTAAAAGCCCCATTGTATTCTTTATTTTCTTTTGTTTCTTATTTGCCAATTCGTCATTTGCGCAAAATATCCCTACGCCAAAAGAGCATTTTGGTTTTTCTATTGGAGATAATTACCAATTGGCCAATTATACCCAAACAGAAGCCTATTTCAGAAAATTGGCGGCAGCTTCAGACAGAGTAAAGCTGGTTGAGATTGGAAAAACAGAAGAAGGGAGAACCCAATTGATGCTGATTGTAAGTTCACCTGGGAATTTAAAAAAATTAGATCGCTATAAAGAAATATCCCAAAAACTGGCTCATGCAGAAGGACTGACTGACGAGCAGGCGCATGCATTGGCTGCCGAAGGAAAATCAATTGTTTGGATTGACGGGGGCTTGCATGCTACAGAAGTAGTAGGGGCGCACCAGCTTATTCAGACTGCTTATGAATTGATCAGCAGGAAGGATCCGGAAACATTGCGGATACTTGATCAGGTAATCATATTAATGACACATGCCAACCCGGATGGGCAGGAACTCGTTTCTAACTGGTATATGCGCCAGGCAAAAGAAGAGAAAAGAACAACGGATCAATTACCCAGATTATATGAGAAATATGCGGGTCATGATAATAATCGCGATTTCTATATGTTGAATCTGAAAGAGACCCAAAATATTTGTAAACAGTTATTTGTAGAATGGATTCCACAGATCATGTACAATCACCACCAGGCCGGGCCTGCAGGATCTGTTGTTGCGGGTCCGCCTTATCGTGATCCTTTTAATTATGTTTTTGATCCGCTGGTAATCACCAGTCTTGATGCAGTAGGTGCCGCCATGATTAATCGGTTAAATGTAGAAGGGAAACCCGGTTATACAGAACGCGCAGGATCGGTATACTCAACATGGTATAATGGAGGTTTAAGAACAACTACCTATTTTCATAATATGGTAGGGCTGTTAACAGAAATTATCGGAAGTCCTACACCTTCCAATATACCCCTCGTACCACAACGTTTGATACCTAATGGAGCAACTCCTTTTCCCATAACACCACAAAAATGGTATTTTAAAAATTCTATCGATTATTCAGTATCTCTCAATTATGCAGTATTGAATTATGCCCAACGTTACCATGATGAATTATTGTATAATATTTATAAGATGGGTAAAAACTCTATCGAAAAGGGTGAGAAAGATTACTGGACGCTATCCCCAAAAAGGATTAATGAAATAAACGAATTATACCAGGAATCCATAAAAACAGCTACTCCCGCTAGAAGAGCGGCCATTACCGATTCAGCCAATGCTGCTGCAACGGCACTTAGAGGAGAGAATTTTATTCCTGTAAAATTTTATGATACGGTAATGAAGAACCCTGCGCTGAGAGATGCGAGAGGATATATTATACCATCCGATCAGAAAGATTTTTCTACTGCCACCCGATTCATGAATGCATTGATTGGAACAGGTATCCTGGTACAGAAAGCAAGCAGCTCATTTACGGTAGGTAATAAAAACTATCCGGCAGGTTCCTATATAGTAAAAACCAATCAGGCATTTAGACCGCATGTGATTGACCTGTTTGAACCACAGGATCACCCCAATGATTTTCTGTACCCAGGTGGCCCGCCAGTTGCTCCTTATGATGCAGCCGGATGGACGCTGGCATATACTATGGGGATACAGTTTGATCGGGTACTCGAAAATTTTGATGGACCCTTTGAGAAGATCCCTTATGGCGAGTTACAGCAGGTAAATGGAAAAATACAGGGGGAAGCAAATGCGAAAGGATATCTGGTTGATGCAAGGGCCAACAAATCCTTTACAGTTGCCAATGATCTTCTAAAAGCAGGAATTGAAGTATATCGTTTAACCGATTCTGTTAAGGGCGCTGATGCAGCTATCGGATCCTTTTTTATTCCTTCCTCTGCGAAAACAAAATCAATTATAGAAAAAGCTATCTCAGAAGCAGGTGTCACCGCAAATGGAATTAATAAACGACCTGCATCTCTTCAGAAAATCAATTCGGCAAAAGTGGCTGTTTGGGATAATTATGGCGGGTCAATGTCTTCCGGCTGGGTTAGGTATATTATGGAACAATACCATTTTCCTGTAGATATTATTTATGCGAAAGATATTGATACCGGAAATCTTCGTTCAAAATATGATGTCATTGTTTTTGTTGGAGGAGCAATTCCTGCAGTAACCACAAACACCAATACAACAAGAGCGCCAGGAACCGGTTTTGGAAGAAATGAAATAAAACCGGAAGAGGTTCCTGAAGAATACCGAGCCAGGTTAGGAAGAATTACTCCTGAAAAATCAATACCTGAGCTTAAAAAATTTATTGAGTCCGGCGGTAATATTGTTACCATAGGAAGCAGCACCAATCTCGCGTATCATTTACATGTTCCGGTGAAAGATGCTCTGGTGGAAATGGTGAGTGGGCAGGAAAAGAGATTACCTGGAGAAAAATTCTATATCCCCGGAAGTGTTTTGCGCGTGAGTGTAGATACTACAGACCAGTCTGCATGGGGCATGCACGCTGAAACAGATGTTTATTTTGATGCAAGTCCTGTGTTTACGATTGCTCCCGAAGCCAATGCAAAAGGAATCGTAAAACCATTGGCCTGGTTTCCGAATAATAAACCTTTACGCAGTGGATGGGCCTGGGGACAGGCATATTTACGGGATGGGGTTTCGGCATTTGTAGCGAAAGTTGGAGAAGGGATGCTATACGCATTCGGGCCGGAAATTACTTTTAGGGCGCAGACACATGGTACATTCAAATTTTTATTTAATGAGTTGTATAAATAAATAACCCGATTAACAGTAAAGCCTTACCCTATGCGGTAAGGCTTTATTATTCAATACATCTAAGCAACGCTTTCTGGATCTTTCAATTAACAGGTAAGTCTATAATTTTATTTTATATTAGCTAAATCAATCATCCCTTAACCAGAACCTAATGGCAGAAGAAGAGGTAGCCAAACACACTAAAAAAATATATTCCATCTGGAATAGTAAAGAGCATTCCTTTCTGCATAAGCTACAGGAATTTGTTCTTGAGATCCTGATCATTGTATTTGCAGTAACACTTTCGATCTGGTTTCATAGCTGGAGTGAGCATAAGCATGAGCAGAAAGAAGTAAAGGAGTTTATGCTGGGTCTTCAGGAAGATCTGGCACATGACCTGAAAGAAATGGAAGAAGACAAGAAATCCTACCTGGGTCAGAAACATGCATTTAGTTATATTTCCGGAGTAAAAATTAATGAAGTACTTAATCGTGATTCGGTTCAGAAGTACGCTTACAATATATTCAACACTACCGAGCTCAATCCGAATGATGGCAGATTTGAGGGGTTTAAATCTTCCGGTAAAATAGGGAACATTGAAGACAAAGTATTGCAAAACGATATTATGGACCTCTATCAGGAAAGCATACCAGCTTTACTTGCCAGCACGAAAGCTTATTTGGGAATAAAACAAGAGCTATTCAATTATATTTTGAAAAATAAAAGGAGGCTAACCGATAGCACTTCTAATATTCTTTCTCTCATTAAAAATGATGAAGCATATAATATCTGCAGCATGCTGGCCAATCCCCAGGAAGTGTTGGATCGGTATGATCAATGTGCAGCGTTAATGCATAAGATCATTGGTGAAATTGAAAAAACATATCCAGGTAAATATGTTCCTGTTAATTGATAAATTAATTGGCACTTACCTATTCAAAATCGAATACGAATGATTATGCAAAGCACTTCTCTCAAATCACAGTTTCTACTAAACCCCGCTATCACTTATTTGAATTTTGGTTCTTTTGGCGCCTGCTCAAAACCTTTGTTTGAGGATTATCAAAAATGGCAATTGGAGCTTGAATATGAACCTGTTCAATACATAACAGTTAATGGTCCGAAATACTTACAACAATCCAGGGAAGCTTTGGGTGGATATATACATTGTCATGCAGATGATATCGTATTTGTTACCAATCCATCCTATGCAGTAAATATTATCGCTAAAAGTTTTCCATTACAAGAGGGCGATGAAATTCTTGGCACTAATATAGAGTATGGTGCCTGCGACAGGATATGGAATTATTATTGTAAGAAAGCGGGAGCTAAATATATCCGGCAACCCATTAGCTTACCGATAGTGTCAAAAGAAAAATTAATAGAAGATTTTTTTAAAGGACTGACCAGTAAAACAAAAGCGATTTTTATCAGCCATATTACCAGTGCAACCGCCTTGATATTACCGGTAGAAGAAATCTGTGAAATTGCCAAACAAAAAGGGTTACTTACGATTGTTGATGGAGCTCACGCCCCAGGTCATGTACCTGTTGACCTTTCCAAACTTCGAGCAGATATGTACACCGGAGCTTGTCATAAATGGATGATGACGCCCAAAGGCTGCTCATTTTTATATATTAAAAAGGAATTTCAGGATGTATTCGATCCGCTATTGATCAGCTGGGGTTATGAAAGCGCTACCCCTTCTCACTCCCGATTTTTAGACTATCATCAAATGCAGGGTACTCGTGATTTTTCGGCTTTTTTAACCGTACCGAAAGCAGTGGCATTTATGAAGGAAAATAACTGGCCTGATATTGCGGCTGCATGCAGGGTATTGGTACAGAAAAATGCGGAGCGGTTTTATACATTACTACATTCCAATCCGATAAGTCCGATCAATGATGCATTTATCGGTCAAATGATCAGTATCCCTGTAAATACCCCGAACCCTGTTGCGCTGCAAAAATATCTTTTTGAGCACTATCAAATAGAAGTGCCCGTAATGAAACAGGATACAGATATATACTTACGATACTCCCTGAATGCATTTAATAGCCAGGAGGATCTGGATAAATTATATATGGCATTAGAGGAAATTATTGCAAAGACAGATTTACTGCCTATTAAATAAGGGCACTGAATCGCATTCAGTACCCTTATTTGGATATTATTATTTCTTGTCTGCAATCAGATAATTCGCAGCCTCTTTAGAGGCAAGCGTTTTTGCCAGAAGCGACAATTGTATATCTAATTCCTTTTTCAATTCTGCAAAAACAGTATAAGAGCCTTTGGTAGGTTTATACTCGCCTGATTCAACCACTCTTTCCAATGCTGCCAGTCGGTTGTTTAGTTTAATAGGAAAGTTTAAAGGATCCTGGGAGCTTTGATTTCTTACCTGGTAAAGGGTTTCTTCAATATTGATTAATTGAGCAAACAGTGCTTTGTTTTTTTCAGAGATTCCTTCTTTATTTATTTTCTCTTTTACTTCCCTGATTCGTATTACTGCTTCATTTGCTTTGCTGGTTTGATCCCTGATTTGAATAGCCAGCGTAAATTTTTCTTCCAGATCAGCTCTCGTGACATCTTTGATTCTCGGATCGAGTTTGATTTCAAAAGAATCTGTTATGGTTTTACCTGCAGTAGTCAATTTAATGGTATACATACCCGGTAGGGCTAAAGGACCTGCATTTTTATTCGCACCCCAGAGAATCATATCTTTAAATGAAGTAGCTGCAGGATATTTTAAATCCCATTCAAATTTATTCAGGCCTGCTTTGCTGGATGGCGGAGGCGCTTTTCTATCCTCTTCATCTTCATCGGAAATACTACTGTCTTTAGTTGATTTGGGAGCCACTCCTATAAATTTTTGAATCTGCTTTCCATTTTTACTTAGAATCTCTATCGTAAGATCCGAACTTTCTTTGGGCAGATAATATTGGAATACGGCTTTTTGTACATTTCTCACAGCATAGTATGGCTTGAACAGATAAGGAGCAGATGGTTTTATTCCGGAAACTTTATCTCTAATCGGAGATACATCATCCAAAACATACATAGATCTTCCATGTGTACCGATCACAATATCTTTTTCCGTTACCGCAATATCTGACACTTGAACATCAGGCAGGTTTAGTCGCAAAGATTGCCAGGATTCTCCGGCATCATAAGAAACCCATACGCCATGTTCTGTTCCTGCATATAGTAATCCCTTACGCGTAATATCTTCTCTTACTGCATGAACATAATCATCGCCACGAATACCCTGGATAATTTTTTTCCAATGTGCACCATAATCATCGGTCTTCCATATATAAGGCGTTCTGTCATCCATCTGATATCTTTTCGCAGCGATATACGCTGTGCCTGCTGCAAAATGAGAGGCTTCGATGATACTTACCCTTGTATTTTTTGGCATATCGGGCGGAGTAATATTTTTCCAGGTTTTTCCTCCATCCATTGTAATATGTACCAACCCATCATCAGATCCTGCCCAAATAATATTTACATTTTGATAAGAGGGAGCGAGTGCAAATACGGTAGCATAGATTTCCGGACCATTCATATCCCGGGTGATGGATCCACCACTTATTCCTAAAGTTGCTGTATCAGCATAGGTAAGATCCGGACTGATTCTTTCCCAGCTTTGGCCTTCATTAGTGGTCATCCATACATGTTGTGAGCAGGTATATAATCTTTTCGGATCTACCGGTGAAAAAACAATAGGATAAGTCCACTGCCATCTTTCAGGCAATACTTTTGCTTCTTCTCCGGAAAAGAACCTGGGATAGACTTGTACATCACGCATTTCTCCGTTAGCACGGTTAAACCTGGTTAATAAAGCACCTTGACTTCCCCCATAAAAAATATCAGGATTCTTAGGGTCCTGAGAGATATACCCACTTTCTCCCCCTCCTACTGAATACGCAAAACCAATTCCTGGTTTGATTGAATTTGTATTGAGAGCCTTATACCAATAGTCTTCGCTAGGCACTACCACTGTACTGTTATCTTGTTGTGCCCCCGCAACCTGATAAGGAAAGTCGGTTGTAGTAGTAATATGATATAATTGAGCCGTTGGAAAATCTTCATCTGTCCAGGTTTTTCCTCCATTCACAGAAATCGTACCTCCTCCATCATTGGATGATGCCATACGCATGGGATTTTCCGGATCAATCCACAGATCATGATTATCTCCATGCGGAGGGTTAATTTCTGTTTTAAAACTAATACCACCGTCAGTAGATTTATAGAAATTTACATTTAACCCATAAATGGTATTACTGTCTTTGGTGTCTGCAACAATCCGGGAATAATAAAAAGCCCTTTGTCTTAATTTACGTTCGTTGTTCACTATTTTCCATGAATTACCACCATCATCTGAACGATACAGCCCGCCCTCATTGGATTCAATAATGGCCCAAACCCGATTTGGTTTAACAGGAGAAACGGTTACGCCAATTTTGCCAACCGGACTTTTAGGCATTCCATCCTTTTTGGTAAGATCGGTCCAGGTTTCACCGCCATCCACAGATTTATATAAAGCCGAGACTCCGGTTTCTGCCCACATCTTATAAGGAGTGCGGTATACCTGCCAAATAGTTGCATAAATAATATCCGGGTTATTGGGATCAATGATCAGGTCTTCTGCGCCAGCATTGTCTCCTTTGTATAAAACCTTTTTCCAGGTTTTACCTCCATCCATTGTTTTGAACACGCCTCTTTCTTCATTTGTTCCAAAAGCATGTCCCAAAGCAGAAACATATACGATATCAGGATTGGTTGGATGTATACGTACTCTTGAGATGGATTGGGTATTTTTTAAACCCATGTTTTTCCAGGTCTTGCCACCATCAATAGACTTATAAACTCCGTCGCCCTGCATAATATTACCCCGAAACTCAGTTTCTCCAGTGCCTATGTATACAATATCCGGATTGCTTTCCGCAACCGCAACAGCGCCAACGGATGAGCTGGTAATTTGTCCGTCAGTAACGGGTGCCCAGCTTAGACCACCGTCTGTGGTTTTCCATAGCCCGCCACCTACAGCACCAAAAAAATATTCTAATTTTCGTTTTGTACTTCCAGCAATACCCAAAGATCTTCCGCCACGGTTGGGGCCAATATTTCGCCAGTTCATACCATGAAAAAGAGAAGCACTGTCAGATTTGTCTTGCCCAATGATACTATTACCTGATAAGAGATAAATACAAAATAGTACAATGGATAAAATACGTGAACGAATAAGCATGCGGTATGGTTTTGATAATATAAAAGGGTGGTATTTTGAGATTAGGTAATTTATATTTTTATGGTAGATCATCCAAATTAATCGGGGTTATTTTCATGCCAGCTATCTCATTTCTTCAAATTAGGCGTTCTCATTACCAGAAACCAGTGCATACATGATAAACGATATTTATTATGTATGTAATTCGATTGAATGGTTTGTTGGGTAAATATGAATTTAAAAAAGGAGTAACTTGCAGTTATTATTTCCGTAAAATCAGGATTTCTCAGGGCGTTCTATCGATGATACTTGACAATGAGAATTAATTATAGTTCCAGATATTTCCCATTCAGTTTATTGTTTACATTAAGTTTTGCTTTTTGCATAAATCTTTCTGCCCAACTATCATCCACTTCTTCAAAATCTACCAGCGATAGTGCCAACATAAATGCAGTAGAATATTATAAAAACCAGAAAGACCTGATTGATATATTTTATAAACTTTTTCATAAAGATACCGAGGCGAGAATTGACAGTACCGGCATTAATAATACTAATTTGTATTTCTCAATAGCCCCCATTGTAGAATTCACCATTGCAACTGGTTTTTCTCCCGGGGTTGCAGGAAATGTAGCTTTTAAAACCAGTGTAAAACAAAAAACGAATACTTCTTCTTTTCTTGGCGCTATAAAATATACACAGAAAAAGCAATTTCTGATTCCTATACAATCTTCTGTCTGGACCCCTGGAAACAAATTTAATCTGGTTGGTGATTGGCGTTATCTTAATTATCCGCAGGATGCATATGGTTTTGGTGGGTATACAAAGGAATCCGATAAGTATATTATAGATTATAAGTATATAAGATTTTATGAACTCGTTTTAAAAAGCATTCGGAAAAATCTTTATGCAGGAATAGGTTATCAATTGGATTACCATTGGGGGATTAAAGAATCAGAAGTACAACCTGGCCGGGTTACAGATTTCCGGAAATATGGTTTTAGTAATACGTCCGCTTCCTCAGCAATTGCGTTCGATTTATTATATGACACAAGAGAAAATTCTATAAACCCACGACCAGGTAATTTTTACGCAAATCTGCAATTTGTTCAAAACACCAAGCTATTTGGCGCAAATAGTAATTGGAACTCAGTAACCCTTGATTTGAGAAAGTATATAAAGATGCCTTTCAATACAGTTTTAGCTTTATGGTGTTATAGTGTATTTGGCTTGAGTGGAAATCCACCATATCTCGATCTTCCCGGAACAGGTTCAGATACCTATAATAATACAGGAAGGGGCTATGAGCAGGCAAGATTTATTGGAAAAAAAATGATTGATCTGGAAGCTGAAATCAGGTTTAAAATCTCAAAAAATGGTCTGCTGGGAGGTGTAATCTTTGGGAACGCAGAGTCCCTGTCAGAATTGGGTTCTAATAAATTCGAAGTTATTTCACCAGCAATTGGCATAGGCCTAAGAATCAAATTCAATAAGTTTTCAAATACGAATGCTGCCATCGATTATGGAATTGGTAGTAAAGGATCAAAAGGGTTTGTAGGTAATCTGGGAGAGGTGTTTTAGACAAATGGAGATTCCCTGGTTAAATGTTCATATTAAAGTAATAGTAAAGTCTTTATTTTATCCTTAGTAACTTGTATAATAAGTACTACTGAGCAAATTAGGTTTTCAAGAATAAGATCATTTTTATCTTTTTTTAAGCTTACTAATTCTGAGAGCGGTTATTTGCTGAATACCTTAGTGGCTAAATTAATATTAATCGATTTTCCAAAGGTCTTGGTCGTATTCAACTTCTCGAGAGTTCTGGATTTTTCCAAATCTTCAACTTTTGCAGGTACTATAAAATTAGGAAGGCAAAGGTTTTAATGTTTGAATGTGGAATCAATTATTCAATTACTGATTACATATAAATATTTCATTCTATTTCCATTGGCAATCGTGGAGGGTCCGATTATTGCTGTAATCGCAGGGTTTTTGTGTATGGGTAATTTTTTAAATCCCTTAATAGTATTTCCGATAATAGTTACAGGTGATGTAATTGGAGATTCAATTTGTTATATGTTTGGCAGGTTTGGTGTACCGGGCTTAATAAAAAAAATCGCTAAAGCCCTAGGAGTAAGGCCAGAGAAAGTTCAACAGGTAAGGGTTTATTTTGACGCCAATCCCAATAAAACGATTTCTTTATCTAAAATTACCCTGGGGATTGGTGTGGCAGGTATTTATCTGGCAGGGAATTCAAAAATTCCTTATAAAAGATTTATTAGTATTTGTTGTATTACCTCTGCATTGCAATATATTATTTATTTGAGTATAGGACTACTTTTTGGTAAAGCCTATCTCCAAATCAGTCACTACTTAGACTTCTTTACTGCTTTGATCATTGTTATTGCGCTTACTATTCTTTTATTTTTCTTTATTAAATCGAAACGAAAAAGGGCATGAAAATTCTTTTTGTATCAGATACGTATTATCCACAAATCAATGGAGTATATTATTTTGTTTGCAGAGTAGGGCCCATGTTGCAAAATAAAGGTCATGAGATAGCGGTTATTGTGCCATCAGAAAACATGACTGCTACCTTTAATAAATTGGATGATCTTGATGTATACGGAATGCCCTCATTGCCAGTTTTATATTATCCTAACATACGTTTTCCAATTGCTGCAATGCTCAAATCAAGACTTCGGAAAATAATAGAACAATTTAAGCCCGATATTATCCATTTACAGGATCATTTTTTGATCAGTAAAGCAGTCGTTGAATTGAATAAAGAATTGAAAATCCCCATAATTGGAACCAATCATTTTATGCCTGAAAATATTACCATACTGGTGAAAGGGCAAAAATGGAAACAAAGAATTGAAAATTTTTTATGGAAAGGATTTAGTGAAGTATATAATCAGGTAAAACTGGTAACCACTCCTACAGAAACCGGAGTGGCAATTATTCGATCCAAATTAAAAGTAGATACAGTAGCAATATCAAGTGGTATAGATCTTTCACTATTTAATCCTATAGGAGACACAAGCTCTATAAAAGAAAAGTATAAGATACCAGATAAGCCGGTATTATTATATGTAGGCAGGCTAGATCCTGAAAAGCATATAGAAGAAATATTAGAATCGGTTGCGATTGCGATTAAACAAATTGATTTTTGTTTTGTGATAGTAGGAAAAGGAATTCGGAAAGCAATGCTTGAGAAGCTTACAGAGGATTTGGGTATTTCAGAGCATGTGATATTTACAGGTTTTGTTCCAGATGAGGACCTTCCCTATTTTTATAAGCTAGGCCGAATTTTCATTATTGCCAGTATAGCTGAATTATTAAGCCTGGCAGCTTTACAGGCTATGGCATCAGGCTTACCCATCATTGCTGTAAAAGCTGCTGCATTAGTAGAGCTTGTACAGGATGGAGAGAATGGTTATTTATATGAAGAAGGTAATATCCCCGCTATTGTTCAAGCGATTAGTAATATAGTAACCGACGAACCGCTTTACAGAAAAATGAGTCAGAAAAGTATTGAATTGGTTCAGAAACATGATATACTAAGAACTCTTGAATCATTTGAAAATTTATACCATGCTCATTCTGGAAAAAATTAGGATGTTATGAAAGAATAGAATCTGACGTTAATTAAAAGTGGTTTACCCAGATCTTTTCCGGTAATTTAAAATTGCCCATCCATTAAAAAAAACGGCAAAGCCCAACATAGCCAGAATATGGGTTTTGATATCTGCTAACCCGCTGCCTTTTAATACGACCATTCGCATGACTTCAATAAAATAGGAAACCGGATTTAATCGAGTAATTACCTGCGCCCATTCCGGCATACTTTCTATAGGGGTAAATAGTCCGCTAAGTAAATTAAATATCATAGTGATAAAGAAGGATACCAGCATAGACTGCTGCTGCGTTTGAGCATAGGTAGAAAGCAATAAGCCCAGACCTAATATTGCCAGCAGATAGATAGAGGCAAAAATATAGATCGTTATATAATGACCCAATGGTACAATCCCATACACAATTCTCGCAAGTAATAACCCGAAAGTAAGCACAGCCAATGCCAATAGCCAGAATGGAATCAGCTTACCCAGAATAAATTGTGATTTCTTAATCGGGCTGACATTGATCTGTTCAATCGTGCCCATTTCTTTTTCCCGAATAATATTGTTAGAGGCAAAAGAAGATCCAATGATGGTAATCAGCATTACCAGAATACCCGGAACCATAAACACCCGGTAATTCATATTTGGATTGAACCAATCTGAGAAGCTGACTTCAATCGTTGGTTGGGGTAGTAATCTGGGTTGCTGTATCCATTGTGCGCGAATTCCCTGGTTATAATCCTGAATAATACCTTGTATATATGCACCACCCAACCCTGCTTTAATACCATTGATGGCATTCACGGCTACTAATAAGGTAGATTGATTTTCTTTGACAAGGTCTCTCTCAAAATGAGCCGGGATTTCAAGAATCAGATCGGTTTTATCTAATTCAATAGAATGCAGGCCTTCCCGAAAAGAAGGACTATAATCTTTTAGTCTAAAATAGCCTGAAGAAATGATCTTGGTTACCAGTTTACGAGAATATTCAGAGTGATCGTGATCTACCACGCCAAGGTTAATATTCTTGATTTCAAAATCTGCAGCCAGTGGCAATATGAGCAATTGTACCATGGGCATGATGAACAATATCTTTAATATAGATGGGTCACGGAATATTTGCCGCAGCTCTTTTTGTAATAAAAATTTTAGGACCCTCATGACAGCCTAATTTTAAAATTCTTAATGCTGATGCCGAGTAACACTGCCGTCATTCCAACCAATATCAATGTCTCTTTCCAGATAGCACTAAATCCCAGCCCTTTAATCATCACTGATTTTACAATGATATAATACCATTTTGCGGGAACGATATTGGAGATCACCTGTAAAGGAATCGGCATATTTTCTACCGGGAAAAGAAATCCACTAAATAAAAGCGTAGGCAAGAACAAACTCATCATAGAAGTGAACTGAGCTGTTTGTTGGGTTTTGGCCGTGTTGGAGATTAATATACCCAGCGATAATGCAGTAACGGTAAATAATATACTCTCTCCAATTAATAAAAGCAGGCTTCCCACAATGGGAACATCTAACACAAATACACTTAACAGCAGTATGGTGGCTATATTTAAAAGCGAAACAATCAGATAGGGAATCGTTTTAGCGATTATAATCCGGAAAGGTTTCAGTGGTGAAACAAGAATTACTTCCATTGTGCCAATCTCTTTTTCTCTTACAATAGAAATAGAAGTCATCATGGCACATACCAACATCAGCACCAATGCCATTACTCCCGGAACAAAATTATAGGCCCCCTTTAATTCAGGGTTATACAACATCCTAACCTGTGTTTTAATGGTATAAGGCAATTCTTCATTCTGGGTAAGCGATTGCTGGTAATCATTAATTATTGAGCTGGCATAATTTGTCAGCGTATTTGCAGTATTGGGGTCTGATGCGTCGGCGATCAATTGTATCTGTGCATGATTGGTATGGAGAAGGTCATTGCGAAAATTATTTGGGAATACGACCGCTAAACGAATCTTTCCCTGGCGGAAAGTAGCTTCGATCTCTTTATAAGAATATACATTTTTGATTAAATTGAAATAACGACTGGCAGCCAGTTTCTCTGAAACAGCCTGGGTTGACAGGTCGCGCGATTGGTCAAAGATGGCTATTTTGGAATTCTTTACTTCATTAGTAAGCGCAAAACCATATAGCAATATCTGCACAACAGGCATCCAGATAAGGATGAATAGTGTGCGCCTGTCTCTCCAGATATGCAGCCATTCTTTTTTTACAAAAACCAGAAATTGATTCATGGTATCTAATTTTGCTGATCGTTGTTAATTGGACTTATCAGCATTGTGAATTCTATACGTTTCTCACCAACTCTTTTGATTACTCTGACCTGCTGGCTTTTCTGGCCAATTGCAGAAACACTTCATCCATCGAACCCGCAGAATAGGTTTTCATCAGGTTAGCAGGCGAATCAAGCGCATCAATTCTGCCATCAACCATTATGGAAACCCTGTTACAATATTCCGCTTCATCCATATAGTGTGTGGTTACAAAAATGGTTATTCCCCGTTCAGCCGCTTCGTAAATCAGGGTCCAGAATTCTCTGCGTGTAATCGGATCAACACCGCCTGTTGGCTCATCCAGAAAAACTATGGCCGGGTCATGAACAATCGCAATTGAAAAAGCCAGCTTTTGTTTCCAACCCAAGGGTAAAGCCCTTACCAATGTTTTTTCTTCTCCTTCTAAATGCAATTCTTTTACCAGTAATTCTGTTTTTTCTTTGATCTTTTCATCTGATAATCCATAAATGCCCGCATAAAAACGGATATTTTCTTTAATGGTCAGGTCCTCATATAAAGAGAACTTCTGACTCATATAACCGATGTTTTTTTTGATCAGTTCATTTTCTTTGTAAACATCATACCCCGCAACTGTTGCTTCGCCGGAACTGGGTAATGATAATCCGCATAGCATCCGCATAGCGGTAGTTTTACCCGCTCCATTAGCGCCAAGAAAACCAAAAATCTCCCCCTTCTCCACTTCAAAACTGATCTTATCCACTGCCGTAAAAGCACCAAATTTTTTGGTAAGCTCTTTGGCAGTAATTACTTTATTGTTTTGTACCATTATTCTTGCATTAATGCCATGAAACAATCTTCAATATTGGGTTTTATCGCATGCGCTTCAAACTGGGTATATTTTCCATTTTTTTGAATCTGCTCTAATTTTTCTTTAGCATTCTCTGCTGATTTAAACACTACATGGTGAAACTGACCAAAAGGATAACAGCTTTCAACCATGGGATCTTGTTTAATAGCTTTCATCAAAGGGAACATTTCTACCGCTCTTACAGCCCATAAAGGTTTTGTAAAATCAGCCGCAATACCTTCGGGAGAATTGACCGATAATATCTTTCCTTTTTGAATCAATGCCACTTTATCACAAAGCCCGGCTTCATCCATATAGGGTGTTGATACTAAAATCGTAATACCCTGGAGTTTCAGCCGATGTAACATTTCCCAAAACTCTTTTCTTGAAACAGCGTCTACCCCTGTAGTGGGTTCATCAAGAAATAGTACAGAGGGCTTGTGAATCAACGCACAGCAAAGAGCCAGTTTCTGCTTCATACCTCCTGAAAGCTGCCCGGCCCTTCTGTCTTTAAAAGGCTCTATCTGTATATAGATATCTTTTATCAGGTCATAATTTTTTTCAATCGTTGTATTGAAAATGGTCGCAAAAAAAGAAAGGTTTTCCTGAACAGAAAGATCCTGGTATAAAGAAAATTTACCTGGCATATAACCCACACGATTGCGAATGGCAGTATAGTCCTTTACAACATCAAACCCATCTACAAAAGCTTTGCCGCTATCTGCCAGTAATAAAGTGGTAAGAATGCGGAATAAGGAAGTTTTACCAGCACCATCCGGACCAATGATACCAAAGATTTCTCCTTTATCTACAGAAAAGGAAATCCCCTTCAGTGCATCCACTGCAGTTTTTTTGGTGCGATAGGTTTTGATAATATTTTCAACAACGATTGACTGCATACATTTCTTAGTTGAATTTCACTTCACCATACATGCCAATTTTCAGATTACCATCGTTTTTCACATGAATTTTGATAGCATATACCAGGTTGGCTCTTTCGTCTTTGGTTTGAATGGTCTTGGGGGTAAATTCTGCTTTATCAGAGATCCAGGTAATCAGGCCATCATATTTTTTATAGGTGGAAGCGGTGCTGTCTACCAAAACGGTAACATGCTGGTTTAATTTTACTTCAGCCAATTGTGTTCCCGTTATATAGGCTCGTAAAGTAATCACAGATAAGTCGCCTATCTTATACAATGCTTTACCCGGGGCTGTAATTTCACCCGCCATCGCATATTTCGTGAGTACGGTTCCGGTAATCGGGTTTCTGATATTGGTGCGTTTTAACTGGTCGTCAATAATGGCTACTGATTTATGTAGCGGTCTGGATTCGCTGAGTACGCTATTATTTTGGGTACCTGTAGCTGTTTCCTGAACTTTAATTTGCTGTTCATTTACAGAAATCTGTTTTTGCAAAACATCGATCTGGTTATTCAGGTCATCTAATTGTTTGGTAGTAGCTGCATCCGCTTTGATCAGTCTTTCTGTACGCGCTTTTTCATGTATTGCATTATCCAGCTGTGCTTTTTGCACTTTGATCTGGTCTAATAATAACTGAACCTGCGGTTTAACGTCAAGAGTTTTCTGTTGTAATGCGGCAATGGTTGCCTGCACCTGCGCCTTCTGTAATTCAAGTGGCAGCGAATCAATTTCACCTATGATACTGTCTTTAGATAGTAATGATCCTTCTTCAAGGTTTAAAGAAAGAATCTTTCCAGGAACTTCTGCAGACACTACCACTTCATCTATTTCAAAACTGCCCGATGCATCAGATACAGTATTTTTTGAATGGCATCCCGCTAATGCAATACTAATTAAACCGGCGTATAAAAGGTTACGAATAGTCATGGTGCTTAGTTTGATACTTGATAAATTATTTTTTGCTATTTCCAGTAGTACTTTGGTAATTAAATTCTGATAGCAATAGCTGTACCTGGTGTAAAATCAGGTTTTGCCGGGCCTGGTCTTCAGCGTTTACCTGTGTCAGGTAATCATGTGCGCTTAACACGCCGTTTTCTAACTGTGCGCTGGCAGCATTTTTTACCGAAGCCCTGAGGGCAATAATACCTTCATCTTTTTTTATGAGTTCTCTATACTTAGCCATATCAGCACTTTGCTGTTTCTGTGTAATCCCCGTGTTCAATAAAAATGTTTCTTTCTGAACATCCAATGATTTTCGGTTTAGGTCTACCAGTTGCTTTTGGTTTTGGTAAGTATATAAACTTCCCAGGTTCCAGTTAACCCTTGCTCCGGCGATTCCAAAAAAGGCGAAGTCGTTGTTTAGCATATTAAGTCCGGGTCTTCCATAGCCCCCTTGCAGATATAAGCTGAACTTAGGACGTAGTTGTGTTTTTAATAATTGATCCTGTAAGTCCAGTGTTTTTTTCTGAAAATCGTAATAGAAAACCTCAGGTCTGTTTATCGTTTCTGTGATGGGAGGCGAAACTGGTTTTTCCAACTCTGTATCGGTATCCAGTTTTTTATTGATAAACAAACCCAGCATATCCAGATATGCTTTTTGTGTGGCTGTTATTTCAACTGCTGACTGTTCCGCTTGCAGTAGCTGGGCTGATAATTCATCAACACTACTACGATAGGCAGTTCCATTGGCTACCAGTGCTTTTGCTTTATCAATTCCGTTTTGAATATCCTTTTGAAGGATTTTGTTTTGTAAGAGTTGCTGTTTCACCAGAAGAATCCCAAAATAAAGTTGGTCCAGTCGGTCATATAAGGAGTATAAACTTACTTCCAGGTTTTGTTGCTGAACCATTTCATTGGTTTCAGCAGTTTGTTGCTGGTTCTTGATCAAGCCCCCGTCGTAGATTACCTGATCCAGCTCTCCATATACTTTATATTGATCCTTGCTATAACTAGGCAGGGTAAAACCGGGAATAGGAATTTTAAACGGAAAACTGGTTACATCAGATTGATAAGTAGCCTGTCCATTAATACTAAAAGCAGGCAAATATCCTTTCGACGCGTTGGAAACAGTATACTCCTTTGTTTTGCTAATCAGCCCCTTTTGTTTAACCAGTGGATAATTTGCTCTGGCCATCTGATATACTTCATCAATGGTGAGATGCGATAATGGCTCTTGAGCAGAAATACAGAGACAAGGGAGCAAAAGAAAAAGACTCCAGAGAAGCGTGTATCTTTTTTTATTTAACCAGGTAGTTAATTTCAGCATAAAAAAATCATTTTTTAATGGAAGCAATTATAAATTCTGCGTTCATAGTTTTCCGTTGATCCATGATGCTCCCAAATTGTAATGCATCCAGGTTCATAATTCTTTGGAAAACCGGTTTGGCTACAAAAGGGAAAATACTAAGCGATATCATATTAATCACCAGGTTTACCGGGCTAACGGGCTTAATCGTTCCTTTCTTTATTTCTTTATCAATTTGTTTCACCAGGTTTTCAAAAGTTGGCTGGTTTTTTCCAAATATATTTTCGAGAAAAGAATGAGGCTGTTTATTCATCTCATTCAATACAAATAAAGGCAGGTAAGGGTTTTGACTGATGATTTCCGCATACTCATTAGAAAATAGCCGAATCTTTTCAAATAAGGGAAGATCTGAATTCAGGATACTATTTATTTTTGAAAACAGCTTTTCTGCGCCTTCTTTAAAAATCACTTCGAATAATTTTTCCTTACTCTTGAAATAATAATGAAGCAGGGCTTTATTGATGCCCGCATTATCTGCTATATCCTGCATACGGGCTCCATCCATCCCTTTTTCAATAAATATGGTTTTGGCAGCGGCCAGTATTTTTTCTTCGGTTGATGTATTCTTGGTTCGTGGCATATTTTAACCAAATGGTTAATAAAGGTACAAAAACACCCTAATTTTCAAAATTTTTTCTTCCGGGTATTGAGCAGGGGTTTATATATTTAGGTAAATATTGATATAGGATGCTTACCATTAAAAGAGTTACCAAACAATCAGAATTAGTTGATATTCAGAATCTCCAAAGCGAAAACCTTAGAAAAAACCTTTTACCTGAGGAAGCGGCAACGCAGGGGTTTTTGATGGCAGAATATTCGCTTGATTTTTTACAAACAATGCATGAAGCTGCTCCGTCTATCATTGCAAAAGATGGGGATACACTGGCTGGATATGCCCTGGTTGCCCTTCCTTCCATTAGGAATGATCATGAGTTATTGGCAGATCTGTTTACGAATATTGATAATGCGAAGTACGTAGGACTAGATATTAAAAATTCGAAATATGTGGTAGTAGGTCAATTATGTGTATCAAAAGCATATCGAGGTCAAGGACTGGTACAAAAAATGTATGCGTATTTTAAAGAATGCTTGTCCACTGAGTTCAAATATTGTATTACAGATATTGCCAATGCAAATGCAAGGTCATTAACAGCGCATTTGCGAACAGGGTTTCAGGTGATTGATACATCTTCCTATGGTGGAGTGGAATGGCATATTGTTCTTTGGGATTGGAACCCATAAAAAACACATGAAATAGTTATGCTCTACACCAGGAAAAATCATATACTTCGATACATATCCGAAACGAGATATTATATTGAAAATAGTAATGTATATTACTAAGGACTACTATTCATTAGATGGAAAAATGATCCATGACTGATTTGCATCACCTACCCACAGGATGAATATCAGTACTCTTATCAATCATTCTTGCTACTTTCCCAAAATCTATCCTGTAAAACAGGTCTTGCAAATAAGGCCTATTCTTTGTAACTTTTGATAAAGAATAAAAGTAATTGCAAGCGACCTATCATTTCTTGGCATCTGTTTACGGGCTAAAATGATATTCCTATGAAATTTGTTAATCCTTTCGCCTCCCTGAAATTATCTTATCGGCAAAATATACGTGCCTGGTTTTATCTCTTTCTTGCACTTTTCTCTTTTCTATTTTTCCTGTTTTATGAAAGCGAACAAAAATTTATAACCTCTTCAAAATCGGTTAACCAAACAAATGAAGTACAGACAAAATCAAGAAATCTTCTTTATACTGTTATTGATATACGGGCAGATTCAAGAGAATATCTGGTAACCGGGAATACTAAATACCTGATTGAATTCTACAAAGAAGAAAACCAATTACAAACTGAATTAACTGATTTAAAAAAGATAAGTTCCGGGAGCACAATGCAAATAGCTCAATCTGACTCACTTTTTATTATCTATAAAAAATTAATTTCTTTAATTAATCAGGAGGTTAAATTAATTATACCAAATTTTACGCTGAGTAATAAGGAAACACAAATACTAGACAATGGAAAAATAGAATTCGATAAACTAATTGAAAAAATATTCCAAATTCAAACTTCACAAAATAATCAATTATCCGATTTTCAAAGAGAAACATCTGACACCGCAAAAACGATTCAATGGATAATTATTGCCTTCAGCCTGTTTGCTTTTTTTGTAATGCTTAATGCAAGATCATTACTTTTAAAAAATTATATTGATAGAGAAAATTCAAAAAAAGAGCTTAGAAAAACAAAACAATTTTACGAATTTTCTACAAGGGTAAATGATCTTGTTCTTTATGAAAAAAATTGCGATAAAATCTATGCCGAGATTTGTAAAATCGCAATTGAATCCGGGCAATTCTTATTGGCTTGGCTAGGAAAGCCCAATGATCAATCCCGCTCAATAATACCGATATTTTGGGCTGGAAAAAATGATGGATATATAGACATTCTTAAAAATAGTCTTTCAATGGATGATACCCCGCAAGGAAATGGCCCTTCGGGAAATGCATTCCGAAACGGACATTTTTATTACTGTAACGATATAGCTAATGATCCTCAGATGTTACCCTGGAGAAACGAAGCGCTGAAAAGAGGGTATCATGGTTCTATTTCTCTTCCAATTTTTACGGATAAAAGAGTAGTCGGGGTATTGACTTTATATACACCAGAACCCAATTATTTTTCGGGGGAAGTACAAACTCTTTTAGTAAGGGTTTCGGAAAATATTGGTTTTGCCATTCAGAATATTCAGAATGCAAAAAAAGCAAAAGAAATAGAAAATCAATTACGCAAAGTAAACACTGCCATAGAGCAAAGTACTTCTTCCATTGTGGTAACTGATACAGAGGGGATTATCGAATATGTTAACCCGGCTTTTTGTAAACTTACCGGTTATTCTTTTGAAGAAGCTATTGGCCAAAATCCAAAAATATTAAAATCTGGACACACCACCGATTCTGAATATAAAGGCCTCTGGAACAAAATCAATAACAACAAACCCTGGAATGGAGAATTTTACAATAAGAAAAAGAATGGAGAGTTTTATTGGGAATATGTTACCATTTCTCCTATAGTAAACGATGAGGGGATTATCACCCATTTCGTTGCCATCAAAGAAAATATCACTGAGAAAAAAAATATAGAACTCGCTCTGGAGGAGCAGAATAAATTTAATATTCGGTTACTTGAATTATCAAATGATATAATCTCTGTAATAGATAAATCTTGCAGGTTTCTCTTACTTAGTAAATCATTTGAAAAAATCTTAGGATATTCCAGAGATGAATTGATCGGAACCTGTGCAATAGATACTTTTATTGAGGCAGATAAAAATGAGGCAATACAGTTGTTTATGAGACTTCAATCCGACTCTGATGGCGGAACTGCCAGAATTCAAACCCATCACCTAACAAAAGAAGGAGGAGTCAAATTCATTTCTTGGTCAACCAGCTGGGATAGTCATACCGAATCATTTTATGCTATTGGTCGGGATATCACCAAAGAAAAAGAAGATGAAGTTCTTAAAGAACAGGAAAGAGTATCTGTCGAAAATAAAATACGTAAAGCCGTTTTTGAAGGAGAAGAAATCCAAAAAAGACAGATGAGCCTGGAGCTGCACGATAATATCAACCAGATTCAGGCGGCCATAAAAATTTATCTTGACATGTATGCTGCAAACAGGAAGGAGAGTGCACTGGAAACCGCTAAAAGCCTGCTCGATAAATCGATTCAGGAAGTCAGAAATCTTTCGCATGTGATTGCAACACCACCCATATTTGATAAAGGCTGGGTAGCTTGTATTGAAACACTGCTTCACCAAATTAAAATGTATAGCACGATTAATTTTATTTTTAATCATGACCGGGAGGAATATGATATTCCCAATGAGCTAAAAATTAATATTTACAGAATACTTCAGGAGCAGATAACCAATATTATCAAACATGCAAAAGCGGATACAACAACGATTAATTTAACCCAAACAGGCTATTTACTAAAATTTGAAATTTCAGATAATGGAGTAGGATTTGATTCACAAAAAATAACGGATGGCATTGGCTTAACCAATATAAAAACAAGGGTAAGCAATTTTAATGGAAGTATTTATATTAAAACCAGCCAGAATAATGGATGCCGGATGGAAATTGAATTTGCTCTACCTAATGCTCATTAATAGATATTAACCAACTAAATCGCTCAAGGGAACAATTGTATCCAATTCTTTCGGAACAATCAACTAAGCATTGTAACTCTACCCTAATATTAATTGCTGCCTGAAATTTGCAGGGAAACTCTTTCAAACTACTTAACCTTTCGCTAATACTTAAAAGTGTAGATTTGCCGAAATAAATAGAGTGTCATGGATATTAAAGAAAGACAAAGAATCATCATGGAGAAGGGTGCTGCCAATGTTACGAAATGGATCGGATCTTCAACTTCTGTATTTCTGCATACAATACTTTTTATCATATCTTTTGTGATCCCTTATCTGGGATTGGTCAGTTTTGAGAGAATGCTCCTGGTTTTAACGACCATTGTTTCCCTGGAAGCGATCTATCTATCCATTTTTATCCAGATGTCGATCAACATGAATAACCAGAATATTGAAATCATACAGGAAGATATTTCCGAATTGGGAGAAGATATTGAAGAACTGGGAGAGGATATCGAGGATATACAAAAAGATGTGGATGAAATACAGGAAGACACCAAGGAGGAGCAAGACAACGAGAAAAAAGAATCTGAAATATTATTATCGATTCAGGACACATTAATTCTGCTGAAAAAGGAAATCGACCAGCTAAAGCATTCAGGCAAATAGGCTTACTCCTTTTGTATAATTTTTGATAAGAAATTTTTGGAAGTATTGTGTAACATATTATATTTAAACAATAGTCCATTATAAATTTCCAGTCTTGACCTACAAAAAGCAGTTTCACATAGATGGGTACCTCATTCTCGAAAACTTCAACACCGAAGCAGCATGTGATGGGTTAATGAAACGGAGTGAAGAACTGACCCGGGGGTTTGACTATACTGGACACCCTTCTGTTTTTCAAACCTCTGAACAAACCCGCACCAGTGATGATTATTTTCTCGACTCAGGAGATAAAATTTCTTACTTTTTTGAGAAAGATGCATTTGATTCAGAAGGTAACCTGAAAAACGACCTTTTTCATTCTCTGAATAAAATTGGGCATGCATTGCATGACCTTGACCCGGTATTCAATGATTTCTCCCGTTCTGCACAATTGAAAGAGCTGGCAAAGGATTTGGAAATGGAAAATCATCTGCTGATTCAAAGTATGCATATATTAAAACATGCAAAGATTGGAGGAGTAGTAGATATACACCAGGATGCCAGCTTTCTGTATACCGAACCGGAATCCTGCGTGGGCTTCTGGTTTGCTTTGGAAGATGCCACCATAGAAAATGGATGTTTATGGGCAAAACCGGGCGGTCACCAAACAAAACTTCGTTCCTGGTTTCATAGAAAACAAGGCGGAGGAACCCAATTTACAGAATTGGACCCCGAACCACTTTCAATGGATGGTATGATACCCCTAGAGGTAAAAAAAGGAACCTGTATTGTATTGAATGGTTTATTACCTCATTATAGTTTACCCAATACCAGCGGAAAATCCCGACAGGCATACGCAATCCATACAATCAGCAGTCAGGCATATTATCCTGAAACCAATTGGCTGCAAAGAGACAAAACACAGCTAACCGGTTTTTAAATACTATACTTGAAAAGCAACCAGGTCTATTTCCATTTCAACACAGTAAACACAATTTTGCGATAGCCATCTTTTTCGTACAAAATCCCTATTCTTTTCCTATCGATATTTACGATATCAGAATACGCTGTATAATCTGTAGCCTCTGTAACAGGGTTTTTATCTATCAGAAATTTTTTGGTCCAGCTATACCCTTCGTTATAGCTAATCCGTAAACTAAGGTGGTCTCTTTTTAAGGAATCTGCTGCATTACAAAATGCCAGGATAGCTTTTCCTTTTTTATAACCCAGTAATAGAATACTTGCTTCATTAACCGGGTCTATCAGGGTTTTGTCAAAATAGCTGGTATCCCATGAATTGCCACCATCACTGCTTATAGAAATAATCCTGGCTTTAGTATCTCCTTTTTGATTACGACTATTCATCATCAGCTTGTTTTCACTTAGTTGAACAGCAGTAGATTCATTACTGCCCGGTATGGTAACAGAACCGCTTATATGAAAAGTTTTCCCATGATCATCCGTATAAAAACCATGGGCGGAATAATCCGTGAATTTGGGTTTTGGTGCAGATTGAGAATGATTAGCGGCAACAAATATTCTTCCGTTAAAGCGACCTACTGAAAACTGTATAGCATGTCCGGGTGTATTGGCATAACTTCTCCAATCATCTTTAAAATTGTATAAGGGATTTATTTGAGGCTGATAAGGCTTATGTGTTTGTAGAGTGATATTTACTGCCTCACCCCAGGTAGCACCACCATCAACCGAAGTCTTATACCAGACTTCCCGTAAGCCATTGCCTTTTCTTATTGCAGATTCCTGATTATTGCCTGTATTATAAAAAAGAAAAATTCTCCCTTTTGGATACTCTGGGTCTGTCAAATCTACAACAGGTGCGGGGTTACCCGCTTGTGAAACGCCTGCGTCCACAACGGTTTGTAACGGCCCCCAGCTGATACCCCCGTTACGACTCGCTTTCATAACAATTTTAATATTCCCAAAATCACCTGCTCCATTTACACGTCCTTCACAAAAAGCCAGTAAAGTTTTATCGGGTAACTGAATAATCGCAGGAATCCTGAAAGTATTAAATCCATTAGTACCCGATTCAAATACAAGAATTTGTTTTTGGCCAACAACACATACAACTGTTGGCAGGATACAGAAAAGCAAAAAAATAATTCTTGAATACGCGGGCTTCACTTTATCGTGTGCTTTTATGTTTAATTAGTATAAAAATCATTTTGTAACAAATTCAAGCTGATCCATTTTACAAATGAGGGATCACTGAATGATAATTTAATTAGGGCAGTTTCGTAATCCTGATACAATCCAACATAGCTGCATTCACCAATAGATTCATATTATTATTTTCCTCTTCAAAGCGAATGGTAAGCGAATGCCTTCCCTTGGTTACATACAGGGTTATTGAATTTGAAAATCCCCAGTTGCTCCACTCATCTTTCCCTCTTTGAGGAAAAACAAATATGCCCGCTTTTGAATCGTCAAGATATGCGGTCCGTATGGCACATTTATTCTCTGTATTCTTTGGCCCGTTTCCATTTGCATAGCGTATATCCACTAAATATTTTCCATCCTGCTCCACTTCTATAGGAATGGTAAGCGATGTGTTTTTTTCGGTAGAGATTTCTACAAAACCATTTCCCGAGTAACCTTTATAAGGCTCTTTTGAAGCTGCTGCAAAAGCTTCTATTTCAATCACCCGACTGTTTTCAGGGGTATAAGTGCCAATCGGCTCAGACAGAAATGATTCGATCCCTTTTGCATCTTTGGCAATTACTGCATATTCATGAAATCCAGGTTCTGTAACTGCGAGGTTGGTAAAAGCCGTGTTAGTAAAGTATTTGCCATCTTTGATAATACTATAGGATATAGCCCCTTCAATCGCATCCCAGCTAATCATATTATTGGAGTAAGTAACTTTCGGCGCCTTGGGGCTAACATAATTCGGTTGTTTATTGATTACACCAGGCTCTTCATTATTCGCTAATAGAATCTTAACCAAATGTTTTCCGTGTAAGCTTGAGGACAGCTGATTGGTTTTTTCCAAAACCCCATCTACCGTAAATGAACGGATACTATTTCCAAAACCCTCCATCTCAATATCTAAAACAGCATCCCGATATGTAAAATTTGTCAGGGTTCTCTTACCTGTTAAGGATTTGGGAACAAAGGGAGTGAATACCAATTTATTCTCTTCAAAATGAATACCGAACAAAACTTTTTGAACAATACTGATATTGCCCGATAAGCTCCACAACATAATACTCGAATTGATCTGTGTGCCATTATAGTCTCCATTATCCGCCACCAGATTTTCTTTATTGGTAAGGAATAAAGCAGCGGGTCGATAAATATCCATGATACTTTCGGTAACGCCTTTCTCATTACCCGCTTTAGCAGCAGCCCATAACCAGTAAGTTTGCACAAAAGGCCAAACAGCATTATTATGATAGGGCGGAATATTGGGTATTTGAGGATAGATACAACTAATTCCAAAATCGGTAAGTGGCATATTGGCAACCATTTCAGCAGCTTTTTTTCTGTCGGCTATACCAAATACAATACATAATGCTTCGCCAAGTGCTTCTGACCTGGGAGATAACGATTTATGCGCTCGCCCATACAAGAACTGCCCATAATACTTTTTCTCGGGAATCCATAGATATTGATTGATCCCCTGCTTAATATCAGCAGCAATCGCTTCATGTTTGATAGCAACCGCTTTTTGATTCAATAAAGTTGCCATTTTTGCCAATACCCGGTTTGCATTGTAATGAACAGCGTTGGTACCCAAACATTCGCTTTCAAAAATATCCGCCGGTTGCATCCACAATGGATAAGTTTGTTCACGCCAGTCTAAAAAGCTGGACTCACCTTTTACCAACCCAGTATGTTTATCATATAAGGTTGCCAGATCATCCTCTATCGAATTCTTAATAATCTCATACGCCTGCTCTAGCCATTCTTTACTGCCCGTAATCAGGTATATCTCCCATGCAGCGGTAGCCCAGATCATTCTATCAGAACTTACCGGCCATGCTCCGCCGGTTCCTGTATCCTGAATGATCCTTTTTCTCTTATTTACTTTTTTGAGTAAACTATTCATGGCCACCCTTGGCTGCAGGTGAGCCATCGATAATAAAATACTATAACTGATATCTCGGGTCCAAACCCCTCCCCATTCTTTTCCTGTTCTGAAAGTGCTGTCTTTTTCAATGGCTTTCAACATTTCTTCCAGCGATAAATGATAAATCGCATCTGAAATAGGATAGGGTGATGAATATTGCGGATAAGCAGAAATATCTTTTGTCAACACCCATTCCGCATCGGTATGTTTTTCATCTGAATATTTATTCAACACAATGGTGATCTCATATATTCCATCTCCATTCGTATCGTGTAATTGTAATTCATGATGATTTTGTAGATTATCAAAATCCCAGATAAGTGGCGCGGTTCCTCCGGCAATAAAAATACCTTTGAAATCTTCTTTATATATTTTATCGCCATTAAACGCTGTGTAGAATCCTTTTTCTGAAAATTGTTTCAATATATCCCTTGCATCTAAACGAATAGTCAGCTCAGTATTGGGCGCTAAATAGGATTCTCCTGTACCATCGGGCTGTAATTGTTTTCCAAATTGAATAACAGGTGTTGTCGCTTTACCATTTTTTGCTATCACCATAAAATGATGATCCATACCCGATAGCATTTCGTTATCACGTCCATTGATTGCAAATTTGAATGCAATAGTGGCCGATTGAAAGTTATTAGCGGGACTCTGGTAATTACTTACCAAATGATTGGGTGAGAGCGCTTTTGACATATAATTTCCCTGCACTACTTTATCCGCTTCAACGCTAAAATGATTGGAATGATAAATACTTTGCGTAAAACTCATAACAGAAACAATCGTAGTTATCAGGGTTAGACTGATTTTTTTCATAATACTCAAATTTACTTAAAACGGAAAGAGAAATAGTCATAGAAAAAGAACATTTTAGGCAGTGTTGTTATTTTCCTGTTTACTTTTGAAATATGATCTCAGCATTAAATAACCCGGTATGGGAAGCTCTTTCCACAGAACAAGCTTCTTTTAATATTGGAAACGGAATCGTAAAATACTTTCCGCAGGATATTGCCCCATTTATCGGTATGCAGAACTGGGACGAAATAGATAAAAAGATATTACTCGAACAAATTCTCTCTAACAGGTCTTTTTCGGTAATGATTGCCAATGAGATTACCCTCCCATCCTTTGTTCAAATCATTTTTACAACACCCCTTTATCAGATGTATTGCCCGGTATTACAGCCTTTTATTCTTCCCGCTGTAAAGGTCAGGAATTTACAGGATACGGATATACCAGAAATGTTAACCCTCACAGCTTTAACCAAGCCCGGTCCCTTCTACGAGAATACAATCCGGTTGGGTCATTATTATGGCATATTTCATGAAGATAAACTGGTTGCGATGACAGGTGAGCGATTAAAATTGACTGGCTATACAGAAACCAGTGCAGTTTGTACACATCCCGATTACCTTGGCAAGGGTTATGCTTCCCATTTGCTATCGCATGCTTCAGAAAAAGTTTTACAAAACGGTCAGATTCCTTTTCTGCATGTAAGAAAAGACAATCTTCGGGCAATACAGGTATATGAAAAACTTGGTTTTCAGAAAAGGGCCTCTGTATATTTTGCTATTTTTAAAACGCTCTGAACTTTCTCTATTCTCGTTACAGGTTAGGCCGTCTGTTGCTTACTTCAACATGATTAAGATCATATCTATTGAGCAAATTCATTTTTATCTTTATTTCAGGTGTATTGTATGTCAGCCACTAGGGTAAATCACTGAATAAAAATTCGAATCATGTCTGTAGTAGCTTCTGTAAAAAAGCAATCATTCCTTTGGTTACGGATGGTTTCCGTACTAATTGACTTTTCCGCAATATATAGCATCACGATTTTACTGGCAGCATTGATTTATACAATCGTATATATCGATTATGATACTATACTCATCATCGTTTTTATTGCATACTATTTTGTTTCTTATTTATTTTTCGATGGAAAAACCCCTGCCAAATCTATAACAGGCATTGAGGTAGGGAAAATGGATAGAGCTGCTCTTTCCTTCAAGAATATTTTCTTGCGAGAGTTTCTTGCAAAAGGTGTATTGGGTTTACTTCTGCCTCTCTGGATTCTCAACCATGTTTTCCCTCTTAAAGTAATCTTATTTACTGTGGCTGTCTTTATTCTACTCCTGGCAGTTTCTTTACTTCTGCTGCTGATTTTTAAACGCTGCTGGTGGGAGATGATGTCACTAACGCAAACCAGTAAAGCAGCAGCACCCAAAAAAGCAGTACAACATGCATTTATTTTTATAACGGTTGTGCTATTACTTTCTGTTTGCTATACAATACTTCCTTATACGATTGGAAAGAAACAAATTCAGACTTCTTTTTCATATCCTGCTTACCCGGAAACCAACGAAATCAAGCAGTACACCCATTTTATTAAAACAGAAGCGAATAATCCGGTTGATTACTTATTCGGGCTGTTTCAAAAAAATGACCTGGTGGTTCTTTCAGAGCGGATGCATACAGAATACACGCAATATGAATTACTAGACAAAGTGATTTCTGATCCTCGCTTTATAAAAGAGGTAGGTAATATATTTACAGAATGCGGATCAGTCAGTTTTCAGGATACGCTGAATACCTATCTCCATACTGTTTATAAAACAGAAGACGATTTAAACAAAGCCACGGCTTTCTTACAGAGAAACAGTAATGCAATATGGCCATTATGGGACAATACCAATTTGTTTGATCTGCTAAAAAAAGTAAATACACTAAATGCAGCATTGCCGGATAGCGAAAAAATCAATTGGTATTTTACTGATCTGGAAGTGAATTGGGAAACCATGACGCATGAAAAATTTATACAGTCATATACGAACCCATTACGGGATAGCCTGATGGCAGTACATTCCATTATACATTACCAGGAAAATATTGCACAACACAAAAGAAAGAAAGGCCTTGTAATCATGAATACCCGTCATGGATATGGACTAATTGATGAAAAGTTCGGGAAAAGTATACAACAAAAATACCTGGGCACAGCCGCTTTTTTAATGCGAAGTTTTCCGGGAAAAGTAGCTACTGTGCTGATTAATTCGGTATCCATACAATATGGTTACCTGTTTACCCCTATACAAAATGGGAAGTGGGATCGTGCATTTGAACTTGTAGGAAATCCGGAAAAAGGGTTTGATTTTAAGGGTAGTCCTTTTGGAGAAGATGTATTTGATGCAGGATTTTTTAGTAAACAATCTCTCAGGTATCAGGATGTATTTACAGGATTTATCTTTTACAAGCCATTGTCAAAACACATTGAACGCAATGGGTTCCCGCATGAATTTGATGGGTTTGAAGATACTGCATTGCGCAGACAGGCCTGTGTAAACAAAGAAACAGCAGAGTCCTACAAGAACTATATTTTACTATATAAACAACATCCTGAAATGCCGGTTGTGAATGGTCAGGTAAAATACGCTTTTATGTATAACCTGATTAATATTGAACTTGTACCAGTGTTGTTAGTCCTCACTTACCTGATAGCAGCTATATTTTTTATCAGAAAGAGAATTAAAAAGGAATAGCACCCCGCCGCTTTTTCAACACCAGGGTGCTAAAGCTGTTTAATTATCCAATTTAGTTAATTGATAATCTCCTTCTCCGTATTGATCCGTTTTCCAGTGAATCTTGATTACTCCGCCTTCGAGTTTACCGGTTGCCTTTACTTCAATACCACTGTAATCGTGCGTAAATTCAATAGTATATCCTTTCACTTTGCCATCTCTTAGCGGCGAATTTCCATTACTAGATTGGTATTCTCCCGTTAATGAATCTGCAGATACTTTAAAAATGGCAACAAATTCGATAGATCCATTGGCTGTTTCAGCTACTCCTTTCCATTTCCCGGTTATCTGGTGGGTAGAATCATTTATTATTTTATGCGCATCTACGTTTCCAATAGAAGTATTGGCAAAAGCAAATGAAGACAGGCAAAAGATCAGCAAGCAGGCAAATAGGGTTTTCATCGTTTTTATTTGTATTTAGATACTCAATAATACTCGTTTTCTTTCTGAAATCAAAATGAAATCTGGTTAGCAGGCTAGTGATCATAACTAACTACTTTCGATAAACGCCATTTGTCATTATCATTTTTCCAGATCATCAGAAATCGAAATTCTCCGATCTCTAATTTCCCATTTTCCATATGCTTAAACAGGTGCTTCCCGATTTCGATAGCCCCATAGTTTTTAATGGGGTGAACTTCCAAACTTCCTTTCACCAATTCGCGGGTCAGTTTATTCTCATTGTTAAACATGGTTTGAAAATTCCGGAAAACGGTTTCATAATCCAGTAACCCGCCATTATCCTGAAACCATTCCAGGTTTTCTGTAAAGTATTTTTTAAACTCTGGCATATTCTGGGTATTGTAGGCGGCGAATACCAGACTATCTAGTTGAGCTATTTTGGTAAACAAAGCTTTATCTGTGAGAGCTACTTTCACCTCTTTGGTAAACAGGTACTCATTTCTTTTGATCCATGTATCTGTTCCAATGAATTTTACTTCTTTTTTGATAGAAAACCCATTTCCTTCCAGGGAATAAGTATGCCTGATTATAGCAACTTTGTTCTCATTCCCATCTACACCTTCATATTCAGTAAGAATTGTAAAATCACCTGAACGGGTCAGTTTTTGAGAAGCGATCTTTTCTTTGTTAAACAAAGTCCCGTTTTTTTCGATTACCAGAGTATCTTTTTCATTGGCTTTGGGCTCATCCGGGTATTCATATGATCTGATTAAACCCGATTGATTTTCTGTAAAGCTGAAAATAATATCTGCCGGCATCGTATAGGGCTTGCCGGATGTATAATCAAGATAGGTTAAGGTTCCTCTCCATTTACCGATTGATTTCTGAAGATCAGAAATTGTAAGTATATGGTTCATTGATTGGGCATTTCCAAAAATTACCATCCCTGATAAGCTTATCATCCAAAGGGTTAGGATAAGAGATTTTTTCATTCAGTTTATATTTGTAACATGCTATAACGGAAAATACCAGAATTTGTTACAAAATTTAGGTTGTAGCAAATAAAAGGCTAGGTGTTGTACTTTATAGATTTGTAAAAAGACTGTAATATATTCCATCTAATATCATCATATGAATATCATTACCCTTTACTCTCTAACTCAATGGCTGCTGATCTTATTGGCTGCTTTTATTATTGGCATGAGTAAAGCGGGACTCAAAGGGGTAGATATGCTGAGTGTTACCCTGATGGCTTTTGTATTTGGTAGCAAATCTTCCACAGGTATTGTTTTACCACTTTTATGCATGGCAGATATTGCTGCGGTGCTGTATTATAACAGGCACGCACAATGGAAACACTTCTGGAAATTAGTGCCCTGGATGATGGTCGGAATTTTATTGGGTGTATACCTGGGTAAGGATATGAATGAGGTTGTATTCAGAAAAATAATGGCCCTCATCATTTTAATAACCATTGTTATCGTAGTAGTTATGGAATACCGAAAAACAGTGCAGCCACCGAAAAGCCCATTTTTTGCAGTTAGCTCCGGACTGGCAGCAGGTTTTACTACCATGCTGGGTAATCTGGCGGGTGCATTTGCCAATCTATATTTTTTGGCTATGCAAATGCCCAAAAATGATTTTATTGGTACGGCAGCCTGGATATTTTTATTTATGAATCTTTTCAAACTGCCTTTTCAGATTTTTTACTGGAATAATATCAATGTAGAAAGTATAAAAATTGACCTGTTAGTCTTACCATTTTTAGCAGGCGGGTTTGGGGTAGGAATACGAATAATCGGAAAAATTAAAGATGGCCAATACAGGAAGCTGGTAATTTTGTTAACCCTGATAGGTTCAATTATTATGCTAGTGAAAAGATAATCATGTAATGTAAAAATCTTGATTCTTATTTATAATCTGCAATCCTGATCAGTTTATTAATATCCAATATCAAAATCTTCCGGCCCCTGGTTTGCAGGATATTTTCTTCTTTAAATTCTGTCAGCATTCTTACCACATTCTCCCGCGCAGTTCCCACCAGGCTGGCCAGATCATCCCGGCTCATATTGATTTCTATGGGCATACCGGGTTTGGCATTCATTTTATATTTTTCTCTTAAAACAATTAATTGAACGGCCAGCCTTTCCCGTACTGATTTTTGAGCAAACATTGTCAGGCTGTTAATTAATACAGTAAACTCGTGACTCAGGGTTTTTAGTAATCGATTGTTTAATAGGGATGATTGGCCTAATGTTTTCAAAAAATCTTCTCTGGGAATAAAAGCAATAGTAGATTCTTCAAGAGCAGCAGCAAAATCGGGGTATCTGTCATCGGAAAGAATGGCGTGGTACCCGATCAATTCACCTGTATTGGCAACATAAATAATTTGCTCTTTCCCTTCTTTGTTAACCTTGTATTTTTTTACTTTCCCATTAACAACAAAAAAAATGCCCGCTGCATAAGCCCCCTCTCTAAAAATAATATCCCCCTTTTTATATACCTGTTCGGTTTTATGCGTAGAAAGCATTTCCAGATCTGCGGGTGGAAGATCTGCCAAAATGGATTCGCTTTGAAAATCCCATTTATCAATTGGAAAAAGACCTGTGATGCTCATACTGGAAACAAATTTATCCATTTAAAATTGATAAATATCACTTTTTCAAGTGATAAGGTATACCCATTGCGGGCAATATAAATGGTAACTTTGCTTTAGAAAAATGCAATCCACTTCAGCTAACAAATCAGTTAGTTAGTTTCTTAATGGGAAATCAGATGCAGCTAAACGAAAAAACGAGCGATATAGAAAAATGGTTTCTATCTGATGACAGGTTTGATCAATTATATGCAACACCTATACAGGCGCTCGCCAGAAAGCACTGGACTCAATTAGAAGTTGCAAAAAAAGCCGCTGAATTTCTGTCGGCAGAACGCAATGCAAAAATATTGGATATCGGTAGCGGCGTAGGAAAATTTTGTCTTGCAGCTGCGCATTATCAACCCAATGCCTTTTATTACGGTGTAGAGCAAAGAAGTAATTTGATTGAACAGGCAGAACAGGCAAGAGAAGCGCTTCATCTGGATAATGTTTCTTTTATTCACGGAAATTTCACACAATTGGATTTTCGGAAATACGATCATTTTTATTTCTACAATTCGTTTTTTGAAAATATAGCCGATAGCGGACAAATAGACGATAGTATTGCCTATTCCGGTGAATTGTTTAATTATTATAACCGCTATTTATACCGGCAACTTGAAAAAAAACCAATTGGTACCCGCCTGGTAACTTTTCATAGCATGGATGATGAAATACCACAGGGATTTCATATGGTGGATTCAGATATAAATAACCTGTTAAAGTGTTGGATCAAAGTTGAAATGAGGTCTGCCATTCAAAAATGGCCCTTACAGGAGGTTCAAAAATTTCAGAGCTGATCCTTAAACTAACAAACATAAATACAATAGACAAGCAGAAAGAGATGTGGTTATTATCGGATGCTTACAAAGCAAAACTCATTAATAATATCCTTTTTGCTGTATCACAGGAAGAAGTAACACAAATCATCGGAGAAGCCATTGCTTCTTTGGAAACCATTCATAGTAAAAGCAAAACCATTATCAGTTTTGCAGAGAGCGTACTCGCAGACATTCATGCATGTAACCCAATGAAAAAAGATGCCCAGCAGTGGAGCAATATTACCCTGAGCAGGGTGCTGCTGAATCGTATCCGTTTCCATTTTACAGCAGATGCTGTATAAAAAATTGATCATGTTCAGGCCCAAGATATTTGATACATTAAAAAATTATACCCGCCAACAGTTTGGTAAAGACCTGATGGCCGGATTAATTGTAGGGATAGTTGCCTTACCACTTGCCATTGCTTTTGCCATTGCTTCCGGTGTTTCTCCAGAGAAAGGTTTGTTTACTGCGGTGATTGCCGGATTTATCATTTCAGCATTGGGAGGTAGTCGTGTACAGATAGGTGGCCCAACCGGCGCTTTTATAGTTATTGTATATGGCATTGTGCAGAGTTTTGGGGTAAACGGATTAATCATTGCCACTTTTATGGCTGGGGTAATGCTCATCATTATGGGCTTCGCCAGATTGGGCGCTGTGATCAAATTTATACCCCATCCCTTGATCATCGGGTTTACCAGTGGTATCGCTCTGATTATCTTCTCATCTGAGATGAAAGATTTTCTCGGATTAGAAATGGGTGCAGTTCCCGCAGATTTTATCGATAAATGGAAAAGCTATTTCACGCATATCCAATCGGTCAATCTCTATGCAGTAATTATAGCTATAATTACAGTAGCCATTATTATACTCTGGCCAAAAATTACACATCGGGTACCCGGCTCGTTAATTGCTATTCTGGTAACCACCGCTGCGATGCAATTATTCCATTTACCCGTAGAAACCATTGGCAGCAGATTTGGGGCCATTCCTTCCTCATTGCCAAGTCCGGTAATACCACATATAGACTTTGCTACGATAAAAAAATTAATTCAGCCCGCGTTTACCATTGCATTATTGGGTGGTATCGAGTCATTACTCTCCGCTGTGGTTTCTGATGGAATGATTGGCGGCAACCATAAATCGAATATGGAACTCGTGGCACAGGGAACGGCCAATATTTTCTCCTCAATTTTTGGGGGCATTCCGGCAACCGGCGCTATTGCGCGAACAGCTACCAATGTAAAAAATGGCGGTCGTACACCCATTGCCGGAATGGTGCATGCAATAACCTTGTTATTAATCATGTTGTTTGTAGGTAAATGGGCGGCCTTAATTCCGATGGCAACGCTGGCAGGTATACTGGTGGTGGTAGCCTATAATATGAGCGAATGGGAAAGTTTCCTGTTTGTTTTGAAAGGTAACAAAAGTGATATGGCTGTTTTGCTGACTACTTTTTTCCTGACCGTTATTATAGACCTTACTGTGGCCATTGAAATAGGTATGGTATTGGCGGCATTTCTGTTTATGCGGAAAATGATACAATATTCAGATGTAAGCATATTTCAAAATGAACTTGCTGATACCGGGTCCGGTAAAGATGCTGAAGCCATTGGCAATTTTGCGATACCCGCTGGCGTAGAAGTTTTTGAAATAACCGGTCCCTTATTCTTTGGTGCTGCCCATAAGTTTAAAGAAGCCATGCGTTTTATTGAAAAACCTCCAAAGATCCTTATCATCAGAATGCGCAGAGTGCCTATTATTGATGCTACCGGTATCAAAACCATTGAAGAAGTATACAAGGAATCGAAGCGCCAGGGTACAAAAATTATCTTGTCTGAAGTAAACAGCGCACAGGTGTTGAAGCAATTACAGGATGCCCGTCTACTTTTTTCAATTGGTAAAGCCAATGTTACCATCAATTTTGAAGCGGCTTTGGCCAGAGCAGAAAAGATTATTCGTGATCCCTTGTGAAAGCAATCCTCTTTCTAATTCATCACCCGCCAAATCAGGAATAGACAATTTATATACTTCACTTATTAGTAAAAATTTTCAGGTAACCGCTTATAAAATAATTTACTCATCCGCCAGCTATCTGTTCAGAACGTGCTAATTTAGAGGATGCAATTCCTGATTCATCTGTTGATAAATCCTTACTAAATGAAAGCTGGCAAACAATTCATCTGCAGTATCCTTTTGTTATTGGCAGGCACTGTTTTCGGTCAAAAAAAATCATTGCAGGAGTATCTGGGCAATTTACCCTTCCCCATGCCAAAAGTTGAACCGCCTGCATTCAATAATCACTATTATTACCTGACAGATTTTGGTGGAAAAAACGATGGAGTTACCCTCAATACCGGAGCTTTTAAGAAAGCCATAGAAGCCTGTAACCGGCAGGGAGGAGGTCATGTAGTAGTAACAAACGGCACCTGGCTAACAGGACCGATCGAAATAAAAAGCAATGTTGATTTACATATAGAAAAAGGAGGGGTCATCCTTTTTACCCGAGACCATACACAATATCCCATGATAAATGCCGGCAAGGGCGTAAGAACATTAACCACGGCCTTCCCCATCTATTCTATTCATTCCGAAAATATCGCTATCACCGGTTCAGGTAGTATTGATGGGGCAGGAGATAGTTGGCGCCCTGTAAAAAAAGTGAAAACAACCCCCGCTCAATGGGATGAATTTACCCGCACCGGGGTAGTTAGCAAAGACGGAAAAATATGGTGGCCCAGCTATGAAGCAATGAATGGTGAAGAATACCTGGCAAGGTTTACAGATAAAAAACCAGACTCATCTGAATATGTAAAGGCCAGGGATTATCTGCGTCCGCATATGGTATATTTCTATGATTGTAAAAATGTATTCCTCGATTCGATTACCTTAAAGAACTCCCCTATGTTTATGTTTTACCCTAATAATTGTACCAACCTGTACATGCATAAGGTGACAGTGTACAATGAATGGTGGGCTCAAAACGGGGATGGGATAGATATCAGTGCTTCGAAAAATGTGATCCTGTATGATTGTAGTGTAAATGCCGGCGATGATGGCATTTGTATGAAAAGCAGTGGCAAAAACAGTAATGGTCCGCAATTAGAAAATATACTGATCCTGGCCTGTAAAGTATTCAAAGCACATGGTGGTTTTTCTGTAGGCAGTAATACCGATGGAGGCATGAGAAATATTTATGTGAAAGATTGTATCTATGATGGCACCGATGTAGGTATCAATATGAAAAGTAATTCCGGAAGAGGTGGATTGGTAGAAAATATTTACATAGACAATATTGTGATGAAAAATATTGTGAAAGAAGCCATTCTATTTAATGCCTATTACGAAAACGTACCGGCAGGAAAAGAAGCAAAAGATGTGAAAACAACTGCTACAGATAAAATACCCGAGTTTACAAATATTCACATAAGCAATATCTTTTGTGAAGGGGCAAATACCGGCGTTAGCATCACCGGATTACCTTCTATGCCGGTACACGATATCTATTTTAGCAATATGAGTATCATTGCAAAAAAAGAGATCGATACTACACATGTTAAAAACCTGAATTTTGAAAATGTCAGGATTAGTAAAAAATAATATTCTTTTATTTTTTCTCGAGATATAACATCTGACCCAAATGACTAGCCAGGTGATTCGTTCTGCTGATTAGTATATTCAATTTATTGCGATGCGGTTCTTTCGCAAAATCTTCGGCAGATACCGAATTATGTTTACTTAGCCATTCAACAACACTCATCTTTTTAAAATAAGTGTTTAGACTATTGGTAACGGTATGAAAGTATTCTTTTAATGTATCGATAGCAGGAAAGGTTTTTCCTGATTTATCCGGAGTCCTTAAAAATATATCTTCCAGTGCGGGATACATTTTATCCTGTAAACCCATGATGGCAAACATACCATCACTGGCAGCAATAATATGTCCCAGTAAATAAACCCCTGTATTTTTCCCGGGCGAAGTTTCGGACAATAATTCCTCATCAGACAGTTTGGTTATCAGCTCGGCCAACCGCTTATTCTGCATTTCCCAGGAACTGATGAGCATGGTAATGATCAGGCTATTCTTTTCTGTTTCAGTAGATAATGGTGTACTCATATGGCATATTTTGAAATAAAATGAGTTGGAAATTTACTCATTAAATGGTTGTGCCCAAGGTTATTTTATTTTAGTATTTATTTTTTTGTTCAAAAGCATATTTAAATGATAATGAGGAGATTAAATAAATTAGGCAGGCTTACATACAGTAAAGCTGAAAAGAATCTGTTTATGTTCAAGGATCAGGCATCAAATTTTCGGTTTTTATGTGTATTTTACCTTCGTGGGTAATGGTAGTGTTGACATTTTCTATTCGTATAGAAAATGCATTTCGCAAATTGAGATAATTCTATTTATTGATTTTTCTGAAAATAAATTTTAAACCAAACCATAACCAAAAACAATCCCTATGCCTAAGTATGTAATCGAAAGAGAAATTCCGGGTGCTGGAAATTTAACCCCTGAGCAACTAAAAGGAATTTCTCAAACCTCCTGTGGAGTGCTCAGTAATCTGGGGCCTCAAATACAATGGTTACAAAGTTATGTAACGGGCGATAAGATTTATTGTATCTATATCGCACCCAACGAAGAAATGGTTCGCGAGCATGCCAAGCAAGGTGGCTTTCCTGCAAATTCAGTAAGTGAAGTAAAAACGATTATTGATCCTACCACGGCTGAATAAACGGCATTAACAGGAAGAGTGATCGTTGAAATGATTACTCTTTCTTATTTTAATCCTCTTTGTAGTAAGAATGGCTTTAGCAAAATACTATCGTATCAATTTTACAGTTGCCCAACCTAACCTGGGTTATTTCTTATGAAGCCAAAAGAACTCATTATACAATGGGTGGATGCATTTAATAAAGCAGATGCTAAAAAAATTGCCTCATTGTATGCTTCAAGTGCTATCAACCATCAGGTATATACAGAACCGGTGACTGGCAGAGACCAGATTGAAAAAATGTTTTCTGCCGAATTCGCTTCGGCTACCATGGTTTGTATCATTGAAAATATTTTTGAAGAAGGTAATTGGGGCATTCTCGAGTGGAAAGATCCACTGGGGTTAAGAGGGTGTGGTTTTTTTCAATTCGAGAAAGACCTAATCATTTTTCAAAGAGGCTATTTCGACCGTTTAAGTTTTCTGCGTCAGCAAAATCTTCCATTGCCAAAGGAATAATGAATCTTGAATCATAAATAATGAATAATAAAATGGAACCAATTACTGTTCAATCAGTCATTCATGCATCAGTTAGTAAGGTGTGGCAATGCTGGACCGAGCCAGATCATCTAATCCAATGGAATTTTGCCAATAACGATTGGCATTGCCCCAAAGCAGAAAATAACTTAACAGTGGGTGGTAAGTTTAGTTATACCATGGCCGCAAAAGACGGGTCTTTTAGTTTTGATTTTTGGGGTGTATACGATCAGGTTGAATTGTATAAGTCTATCAACTATTCTTTAGGGGATGGGCGAAAAGTAGCCGTTAGTTTTATTGCTCAAAACGATGCCACACTTGTAAAACAAATATTTGATCCGGAAGAGATCAATCCCGCCGAAATACAAGCGGCAGGCTGGCAGGCCATACTCGATAATTTTAAAAAACATGTTGAAGCCGAATCTTAATTTTCTTATCGCATACCTTTCTTGCGCAATCCGAGATCAACCCCGTTCTAATTTCCTCTGCTAGAGGCTATCGCCTTTCTCAGATTAACTTTTAGTATATTTCAGCACTATCTGAATAATAAACCCCTTCTATGCGAATTAAATCGATTTTGTTCTTGTTTTTACCTTTTTTGGCAACTGCTCAGACGAATAACGACAGTGTAATGATCAAAAAAATGGCAGATGAGATCATGGTAAATGGCAAAGCCTATGATTTACTGAGGGAGTTAACCAAGAATATTGGGGGACGTTTAGCAGGTTCTCCCGCACAACAAAAAGCGGCTGTCTGGGGTAAGAAGAGTATGGAAGCAATGGGTGCTGATAAAGTTTTCTTTCAACCCTGTAAAACACCCAATTGGAAAAGAGGCGGTAAAGACCTGGCAGCAATTATCGAAATAAATGGGAAAGCAACTCATAAAAATTTAGCTGTCATGGCTCTTGGAAATTCGCTGGCCAGTAAAGGAATGATAACAGGAGATGTACTGGCGGTAGCCGATTTTGATGAGTTGGAGAAAAGAAAAGCAGAAGTAAAAGGTAAAATCGTTTATTTCCATAGTATACTCGACCCAAAAATCATTATCACCGGAACGGCCTATGAAAATGCCTATACTTACCGGTCTGATGGTCCAAGCAGGGCGGCCAAATATGGAGCCATCGGCGTTATGATTCATTCCCTGAGTACAGCACCGGATAATGAGCCGCAAACAGGTGTTATGGAATACAATGATTCCTTCCCCAAAATCCCCGCAATTGCTTTAGGACCTGCTGATGCAAAAGCCTTGTATGCGCAGGCGAGAAAGGGAAGGGTTCGTGTACAATTGCAGACGTATGGATATTTTTTACCAGATGCAGATGAAAATAATGTTGTGGCTGAATTAACCGGTTCCGAATTTCCAAATGAAATCATTACACTTGGTGGACACCTGGATAGCTGGGATGTAAACGAAGGAGCACATGATGATGGAACAGGCGTAGTGCATACTATGGAAGTGCTTAGAACTTTAAAAGCAATGAACTATCATCCCAAACACACTATTCGTTTTGTATTATTTGCCAATGAAGAAAACGGAGGCAAGGGTGGACTGAAATATGCCGAACTGGCAAAACAACATCATGAGAAAATGATTTTTGCTATAGAAAGTGATGATGGTGGCTTTACACCAAGGGCTATTGGTATTGGTTGCAGCCCTGAGTTATTAAAGAAGTTTCAGCGCTGGAACCCGCTGTTAAAGCCTTATGGTGGCGAAGTAATCAGTGGCGGGGGCGGAGCAGATATAGAACCCCTGCCAACCGCAGATAAAAACGTAATCCTTTCCAGTTTGCTGGTGGATAGTCAACGCTACTTTGACCTGCACCATGCAAAAACAGATGTCTTTGAAAATGTAAATAAACGGGAACTGCATTTAGGGGCAGTGAATATGGCGGCCATTATTTACCTGATAGATCAATATGGAGTAGGACTTTAATAAACAAAGCTGTTATTGTTGTATCGCCCAGGCCAAACCATCCGGTCCGCCTCCAATAGTAATTCGTGCAACCAGCTCCATTTTTTTCAGATCAAACACCGCAACATAATTATCGGGTGTACATCCAATAAATGCTTTTGACCCATCTTCAGTAATTAAGATGCCTGCGCCGCCATGGCCCGTACTGATTTTCTTCAGCAGCTTATGTGAAACAGCATCAAACACAAAAAGATCGCCAGTTCTTAAACTGGAAACCAATACTTGCTTTCCATCCGGTGTAAATTTTAATCGGTTAGCGCCGATTACTTTCGCATCAATGGTAGTGGAAACCCGGCGGGTTTTCAGATCAATGATAGCAATCGTTCCATCATCGGCAGCCGCTGTCCATAATTCCAATCCATCGGGCGTTACATCAAAACCTTCCGAGCCTTTTGAAACAGGAATAACCGTATGTACCCAATCTTTTCGCGGTTGCCCACCAGGTGGAGGTGGCGGGCCCCCCATTGGACCACCTGGGCCAGGCGCCATTTGTGTATATTCTAATAGGCTTACTGTACCGGCATTTACATTCGTGGTATATATCTTTTTTGCATCCGGTGTTACAAAAACCATATGCGTTCTTTCCTGACCCGTTCCCATACTCCAGTCTACTTTGTTGCTTTTGGGATCATACCGGCCAACAGATTTTGTTCCTTCCGCAGAGAACCAGAGTTTGCCATCCGAAAAAGTTAATCCGTGCGGACCAACCAAAGGCCGGGTATCGATATTGGGTAGTGGCTTTTTCGCAACAAGGTCAATTACATTAATCTCGGTAGATTGTCCGCCACCTGTATTGGAAACATACGCAGTTTTTCCATCAGCAGAAGCGATCACTTCATGCGGATCGGGGCCAACCGGTACCTTGGCGATAACCTGATAGGTAACCGGATCAACAATGGCCAGGATATGGTCATTTTTAGATAATGCCAGTAAACTTATTTTCTGCGCACCACTATCCACGCCCATACAAACCAACAAAATAAAAAGAGGTATCAAAGGTTTACGATAAATTCTTGTACCCATAAATGAAAAATATAAGGATGATTTATTTGGATTTATACGCTTCCATATCAATTTCAATCAATTGACCGGAAATAGCAAGCCCCTTCACTTCCAGCCAGGTTCCGGTTGGGAATTGTTTTTTATAAATAGAGTTCCGAAAACCGGATACTTTGATAAAATCCGTCATGCTGGTAGTATAGATATTTTCAGCCACTACATCATCATAGGTACAGCCATAATGTTGTAATATTTTTTCTAAATCACTATAGCAGTTTTTCATTTGCAGTTCCATATTACCGGCCCCTATAATGATCCCCGAATCGGTCATGCTAACCGCGCCCGAAATTTTAATATGGTCACCAATTTTTACAGCATGTGAATATCCATAGTCTTTTTCCAATTTCGGCCTTAGGTTAAAATATTCAGGCGTTTCCTTGGCGGAAGAAGGTTTTGTATTGTCTGCATTGCGGCAACCTAAGAGGCATACGATAGCCATTACCAGGGTTGAAACAAATAAAGGAGTTCTAGGCATGTTTTGGGTTTATATGATGGTAAGATAAACATCTTTAACAGATATTAATAAGCTAGCAGGTTATTTAAATAGTTATGTAAAAGGCTGGGAAATTGCTATCCCCAGTTGCTGGTCGGCAGCGTCGCCATTGACACTTGACACAGGTTTCCGTTGTCAGTTCGCTCCATTGCCTTTGTTGGTCGCCTGACCACCAACATTAGTTTCGCCATTGTTGGTGTTATGACCACCAACATTAGTTTTCGCCATTGTTGGTGTTATCACCAACAACAAATAGTGTTTTCGCCATTGTTCGTTATTTCGCCATTGTTCGTGTTATGATCACCAACATTAGTTTTTTCCATTCGCCTCATCTACAATCTGTATCGCAGTTTTTTCCAGTTTCGATAATAATGGAGGCAGCACAAAAGGAACTCTTTGAAAATAAAAAAGCGTAATTAAATTCCTTTTCTTATCTACCATATAGGCCGTATTAAATGCTCCTCCCCAAAAAAAACTTCCTTCAGAAGCATTATTGATAATTTGTCCGGCTTGTGTAGTTAATCCAACCCCTAATCCGAAATTATTTAGCGACTTAACTCCTCCAAAAACAAAAGTTTTATCGCCCAATTGATTTGTCCAGAATTGCGCAAGTATCGCAGATCCAATAATTTGTTTTCCTTCCTGGCTTATCCCCTTGTTTAGTAAACATTCCAAAAACAGTGCATAATCATGTGTGGTTGATACCAATCCGCCGATAGCAGAGAAATAATGTTTATTGGTTTGTAAAGGATAATTAATGGGATATAGGGAAGGATCCACTTCTGCCAGACTGTCCTTATTTATTTTCATATACACTTTCACCAATCTGTCTTTCTTATCGGCTGGTAAATAGAAATAAGTATCCCTCATTTGTAAAGGGAGAAAGATATTTTTTACTAAATACTGATCCAATGGTAACCCGGATATAATTTCTATGAGCCGGCCAATTACATTCGTACTTAATCCATAACTGAATCTGGCACCGGGCTGATGCACCAAGGGCATGGCAGCAATTTGATCAACTTCCTCTTTTAATGATGCATATCCATTATTTAAGGGTTGATGTAATTGGTATTGTTCATATAAGCGTTTAAACTTAGGATATTCGTCTACAGAAGAAATTCCGGAAGTATGGGTTAATAAATCACGAATGGTTACAGATCGGATTTTATCCACTAATTGAAAACTGTCTTTTTCAGGTATCGCTACTTTCTGTTTCGAAAAAGCCGGAATATATTTTTCAATAGGATCATCTAATGCAATTTTGTTTTTTTCTACCAATTGTAAAAAAGCAATGGAAACAATGGCCTTGGTTTGTGATGCGATTCTAAAAATTGAATTTGTCTGCATCGGCTGTTGCCTGGCTATATCAGCATAACCATAGGCTTTATTCAGTACCACCCGGTTATTATGGTAGATAAAAGCCACGCCACCTGCTATATTTTTCTGCTGAATTTCAGCAGTAATGATGCTATCCACCTTGGTAAAATCCTGTGAGAACGCAGAAAGGGAAATACATACAAGGAAGCTGATGATGAAAGTTTTCGCATTACGCATATGGCAAGTTTTTCTACAGTATTTAAAAGTATTTTTACGAACCCTGTTAACGGTAACCATATCGGCTCTTCTATCTGTTATGCTTAACGAATTGGTTGGCAGTTTTTTGGGAAGTGTTTGCATTGAAGATGATAGATCCCACCACAAAACAAACTAAATTACCGTCAATTCTCTGATGTAAATTGTAATAAGATTGTAATTTAAATCATCGGGTATCCAACTTTAATAAATTAATAATATGAATACTATACCTTTTCAAACCATAGATTGGACAGCAGTTGAAAAAATTGAATACAAAGGAGAAACGGGTTTTGCCTTATGGCAAACCATTCAATTGGGTGAATTGAGAATACGTGTAGTGGAATATTCAAAAGGATATATAGCAGATCATTGGTGCCAAAAAGGACATATTGTGTATTGTGTAAGTGGCGCGTTTATTACAGAATTAAGTACAGGCGAAAAAATTACATTGGTAAAAGGAGATACTTATGTCGTTTCTGAAGATGTAAGTTCTCATCGGTCGGTGTCAATAGATGGGGCAACTTTGTTTATTATTGATGGGGCTTTTCTGAAATAGAATTAATCAGTATTTTTTTTGCTGATCAGGCGACCAACTATGGCATAGAAAAACTAGTCATTTTCCAAATTTTATATTATTTTACTTTTCTAAAACTATCTGCATGAAACATGTTAAACATGTCTTGGCTATCTGTGTACTTTTATTAACGGCACTAACCCAAAGCAAAGCCTTAGGTATTCATGATGCCTATCCAATAAAAAAGTATACCGATACAACAGCGAAAAGCTCTGTAAAATATACACAGTATAAAGACCTGCCTACCAAACCCCAACGAAAAATAAATTTTAGTACAAATGAAGGAACCTGGACTTCGCTTGATATAAGCCCCGATGGAAAAACCATTGTGTTCGATTTGATGGGTGATCTTTATTCCATTCCCGCAACCGGTGGAAAAGGCACTCAAATAACCAAAGGACTCGCCTTCGATACACATCCACGCTATAGTCCGGATGGAAAAAGATTATTGTTTACTTCAGACAGAAGCGGTTCTGAAAACCTTTGGTATATTGATTTTGAAAAGAAAGATACCGTTCAGTTAACAAAAGATAATGACCAGAATTATCCTTCAGCAACCTGGACGCCGGATGGAGATTATATCGTGTATTCAAAAGGAAGACTGAATATCCAATTATACATGATACATAAAAATGGAGGCGGTGGTGTTCAGTTAATTGATCAGCCGGCCAATTTAAAAACCATTGATCCCGCGCTAAGTGCAGATGGAAGATATATTTATTTTTCACGCCGGTTTGGTCCATGGAATTATAACGCATCCATGCCCCAATATCAACTGGGTGTGTACGACAGAAACAACGCGAAAACAACAGCCATTACTTCCAGATATGGTTCTGCCTTTACGCCCGTTTTATCAAAAGATGGAAAATGGTTGGTATATGGCAGCCGGTACGAAGACAAAACAGGATTGGTATTACGCAATATAGAAACCGGTGATGAGAAATGGTTGGCTTATCCCGTTCAAAGAGATGATCAGGAGTCGATTGCCACGATGGGGGTGTTGCCAGGTATGTGTTTTACACCCGACAGTAAAAACATCATCGCCTCTTATGGTGGTAAAATTCATCGAATCCCTATCGACGGTTCCCCCGCTGTTGACATTCCTTTTGAAGTAGATGTTGAATTGGAATTAGGGGCAAGGTTGGAATTTAAGTATCCGGTAAAAGATACTTCGCATCAATTAGCCACACAAATACGTGATGCGGTTCCTTCTCCGGATGGAAAAAAACTGGCATTTACGGTATTGAACCGATTATATGTGATGGATTATCCCAATGGTACTCCAAAAAGAATTAGTTCCAATGAGTTTACGGAAGCACAACCCGCCTGGAGCAATGATGGGAAAACAATAGTATTCACTACCTGGAGTGCTGACGGAGGCAATTTATTCAAAATCAATTCCGATGGCAGCAACCAGCAAAAGCTGACTCCATTAAATGGATTTTACCAAAACCCGGTATTTAATAACGAAGGCGATAAAATTGTTTTTATCAGAAGTAAGGCTCAGGCCTATAAAAATTCGATCGGTCCCGGTTATAACGAAGCCGAAGATGAAATATGCTGGATAGCTTCTACCGGTAGTAGTATTACCGTGATTGATAAAGCGAATGGAAGAGGGAATCTACATTTTGCAAAAGGAACAAACGATAGGATTTATTTGAACAACGGTAGTGGCAATTTATTATCCATTAAATGGGATGGCACAGATGAAAAAACAATTGCGCATGTTACCGGTATTACCACAGCAGGTATGAGCAATTGGAAAGACAAAATAAAGGCAGGAGATAATTGTTTACTGAATCAGAATGAAACAGAAGCGATGGAGATGAGTATGCCTTCCTCTGCAAGTACCATTACGATTTCACCGATGGGCAAAAAAGCATTGGCGCAGGTCAATAATGAAATCTATGTATTCACCATACCGCAAACAGGAAAAGTGGTGAATCTTTCCCTTGCAGATGCAGGTTCGGCGCAATTTCCTGCCCGTAAGTTAACCGAATTGGGCGGTGAGTTTCCAACATGGGAATACGATGGGAAAAAAGTACACTGGAGCCTGGGTGCCTCGCATTTTGTGTATGATATTGATCGTGCAGAATTTATGGAAGACAGTATAAAAACTGCCAAGAAAGAAGAAACCAAACGCTTGGCAGATTCTTTAGAAAAAGCAAAACAGGATATCGTTAAAGCAGATACTTCAAAAGCGAAAGCACCAGTTGTTGTAAAAAAAGAAGACCCCAAATACAAAGCAGCTGAAACCGAGGTAAGCGTATTTTATCAGAAAGATATGCCTGCGGGAACAGTTTTATTAAAAGGAGCACGCATTATTACCATGAATAAGGATGAAGTGATTGAGAATGGAGATATTTTAATTGTGAACAACCGAATCAAAGCAGTGGGCAAACATGGCTCATTTAAAGTACCCTCCGATGCTAATGTGATGGATATGAGTGGTGAAACCATTACGCCGGGTTTTGTAGATACCCATTCGCATATGTGGCCAAACTGGGGTATCCAAAAAAATCAAATATGGATTTATGCAACCAACCTGGCTTATGGAGTAACCACCACGCGCGACCCACAAACCGCTACAACCGATGTATTAACGTATGGTGATATGGTGGAAGCAGGTAAAATGGTGGGGCCCAGAATTTATTCAACCGGCCCGGGTGTAGGTTTTTGGGATTATAATATCAAAGATTCTGCACAGGCAGAAAATGTATTGAAACAATACAGCAAATATTATCATACCAAATACATCAAAATGTACCTGGCTGGTAATCGTCAACAACGCGAGTTGATCATTAATGCCGCCAGAAATCAGCAATTGATGCCCACAACAGAAGGGGGATTGAATTTTAAATTAAATATGACGAATTTAATGGATGGCTATCCGGGTCACGAACATGCTATTCCAATCTATCCCTTATATAAAGATGTGATTACCACGATTGCGCAATCTAAAATGATTGTTACGCCTACCTTGTTGGTTTCCTATGGCGGACCATTTGCAGAAAATTATTTTTGGGAAACAGAAGACCCTTATCATGATAGCAAGATGCAATACTTTATGCCGTATGAAGAATTGGCCGGAAAAACGAGAAGGGTAAGCGAAGGATGGTTTATGAAAGAAGAACATGTATTTCCAAAACATGCCAAATCAATGAAAGCTTTAGTAGAAGCCAATGGTTTGGCCGGCATTGGCAGTCATGGCGAATTTCAGGGTCTCGGTTATCATTGGGAAATGTGGGCCATGCAAAGTGGTGGTATGCGAAATATCGATGTGTTGAAAACAGCCACCATTCTCGGTGCAACCGGTTTGGGATTGGATAAAGACCTGGGAAGTATTGAAGTAGGTAAATTAGCCGACCTGATTATCCTTGATAAAAACCCATTACTAAATATCCGCAATACCAACTCTATTAAATATGTAATGAAGAATGGCAGATTGTATGAAGGAAATACTTGTGATGAAGTGTATCCTGAAAAAAGGAAATTGATAAAAAGCGAATGGGATTATGAGAAGCCGGTGAATAATACTGATGTAAAAGATTAAAATATTTTCGTCACATTGCAAAAGTTGTTGCTCGGGCGACCAACAACGGCATAGAATATTTTTTCACCTGGCCGGTGTTGGTCGCCCGACCAACAACCCAGGCCAGGTGAAAAATTTCTTATTTAAGCATATGTATAGACTGCCCCACTAATTTCCATTGCCCGCTTATTTTTTCCAACATTCTGATCTCATAAGAATAGGATTTCTTGCCTTCCATATCGGTAGACTCTTCATGATGGCTTACCCAGGCGCTCTTGCCCTGAACGCTTATTTTGTACTGGCTATTAACCGCACTGCCTCCATTTCCCATTCGTTCAGGACTGGCCGTTATCATCGCAGTTGCAGGAATATCGAGGGTTTTCCCATCTGTTGTAGAAACCAATACACTGCTATACGGTTGAATAAACCAGCAATTGGCATGGCCGGCCGAATCTCTGCTTCGCCAGGTGGCGGATTCTGTTTCGAGCACTTTGATGATAGCTGCATTTTCAACATTGCTGGTTCTGCAGGCAACTAACATATAACAGATACTAACTGGGATAAACCATTTCATTGGTTAAAGTAAAGAAGTATCTACGGATTGTCCAATATTTTTCATTCCGTCCAAGCCACTGGCCATTGTTGCTTGCCCGACCAACAACATTAACTAATATTCAATATACAATTCACCAGGATAAATCCTGGCGCTATTATATTTCATCATTCCTTGTTCGATATTCGATATTCCCTTCTCGTTTGCCCTCTGCCTAATTCCCAACCTTTATCTCCCCTTCATGGCTAAGCACCATTTCCGGTTTTCCGTTATATTCTTTGATCAAACCTGTGGCACATACTTTTTG
>CAIYKV010000255.1 GCA_903926855.1 uncultured Bacteroidota bacterium
CCTGCAACTGATTATGGGGTGGAAGTAGAAGGTGGTTTACCACTGGGTAGTATGAAAATGAATTATGATCTGGCTTTAACCAATGGCTTACAGCTAATGCCAGATGGCACGCTTTCCGGTGGCAATATCGCTGATAATAACAATGGAAAAACCTTTACGGGACGACTGGGTATTCTTCCCTTTTCAAACTCCTGTATGGAACTAGGTGTATCCGGTATGTTTGGAAATGTAGGTACACCAGGAACTTTACAATCCAATGTGTCCAGCAATCTCTATGCTTTCGATTTCAATTTTGTAAAAACCTTTATTCCGATACTCGTAAATATCAAATCGCAGTATAATATCGTCAATATTGGGAATGCGAATTATATAAGTCCGGTTGATTCTACTCAACAATACACATTCAAAAACAAAAGTACTTCTGCTTTTGTGCAATGCGCTATTCGGCCTACGGGTATACAGGCATTACATGATTTTGAATTAGCCGGCAGGTATACCATGTATAATACGCCAGCCAATTCTACCTGGGGCGCCAATCAACATAGTTTTTCAATCGGATTAAATTACTGGCTTAGCTGGAGATCGGTAGTAAGATTTACTTATGAAAGTTATGCAGCTACCAGCACGGCCAGTACCCTATTAAATGCTTTTACGGGAAACACGAATTCTAATACACTTTATTTACAATTCTCAATTCAACTTTAATAAATATTGCCATGAGATATAATATTTCCGCTCAAAAATTATGGTTGATTTTTATTCTATTGGTTGGCATTGCCTGCCTGCTGTTAATTAATGGATGTGCTCCTTCAAAAGCCATAGCAGATAAACCCGGCGTTCTTTTATGGAGCGAGAATTGCCAGAGATGCCATAATACCCCTTCCCCAACTACGTTCTCACCTGAAATCTGGGAAACCATAGGTATGCATATGCAGACAAGGGCCCTGCTTACAGAAAAGGAAAGGGAGAAAATTGTTGAGTTTTTGAAATCAAGCAGGTAAGTAAATAGGGTGCCTAACTAAAAGAAGATTGATTTTTACCATCATTCTTCGGGATTCTTGCAGACTGTTTCGACCCCTGTTCGGCAGTTCTTCTTGTTTGGTTATTATTTGGTTCGTGTCTGGTTCGGGCTGGCTTGCCGGTTTCTTCGACAAATGCCGAAGCCGCTTCGACCATTCTTCGGCATTTGTCGAAGAATGGTCGAAGAAATGCAAAACCAGATACGAATCAAATAATAATGAAATATAGACAGCTCTCGAAGCGAGGTCGAATCAGGGTCGAAGATTACCGAAGAAAATATTTAAACTGTAAAGAAATCAATAGTATACCCCCTGGTATTTAATTACCCTGCTTTCTAACATATTTGGTTAAGATCACAATTACCTGTCCCTCAATCTTGCCTTCAATTTGCTCCGTATTATTTTCTACGAGACGGATATTCTTGACAACTGTTCCCATTTTGGCATTCAGGGTAGAGCCCTTTACATCTAATGACTTGGTGAGTACAACCGTATCTCCGGATTGTAATACCTGGCCATTCGCATCTTTATGCAGATCTACACTTCCATCATTTTCATGATCACCCGTAGCTTTCGCCCAGGCAAGTCTTTCGTCATCCAGAAATAACATATCCAATTGATCAGCAGCCCAGCTTTCTGTCCGTAATCGATTCAGCATTCTCCAGGCAACTACCTGCACTCCTGGCAATTCACTCCACATAGAACTGGTTAAACATTTCCAGTGTTCCTGATCCAATGCGGCTTTTTTTTCTATCTGTACCAGGCATGTATTGCATACGATGATGCAGTTTTCTTCGTTGGACTGATCCTGCGGAGGAATTTCATATACCGTTAAGGTATCTGTTGATTCACACAATTCACATTTGTTTTCACTTCTGCTAAGTAATGCCTGTTCCAGTTTCATATTTTCTGAATAAGGCGGCAAGGTAAAGAAAGTATTGTAAGGGTAAGTAGTAAATAACGTGTTGTGCGATTAAAATTCAGTCATATTAATATTCGTAACCTCGTGTCGCTCACGGCCGCTAGGCCCCGTCCCTGTTACCGGGCTACTATTGCTTCTAAAAAAATGTGCTTCGCATCATTTTTTTTGCCGGGGCCATTTGCCCGGCATCGAACCAATAGAGGCCCGTCCACAGGGACTGATTTGTAATTATTCATCTGGCACCCTCTTTAGATAGTATTTTTATTAAATAGCAGATTCTAAATAATTCTAATAGCACAACGCCTTAGTAAATAATTACCGAAGAAGAATTTGGGTAATGGCTCTCTTTATTTGGTTTCAATAATCAGGGATGCATACCCGGGAACACCATTCTGACTGATACCCTGTATCACAATTGCATATTTACCACTTAGGTCAGATGTATAAAAATGGAGTTCTTTTTTGCCAGTTTTGTCTGTAAGAATATCCGGTGCCCAATACAATACATTTCGCATATCCGGCAATCGGCTTCGCTGTTGATCAGGGGAACTATATTCCGGCATATAAAAATCTTTGTGCTTTTGCATGCCTTCATATTCCAGCACCAGGGCATTGGGGTCCAATGGAAAATTAGCCAGATCGCCGTGGTAGCTGAGATAACTTACTATCCCATGACTCACCAGCCCGCCCGTGATATTGGTTTGGGCCAGCACATCCAATTGTTTTATTTTCAACGGATCAAAAGCAATCATTTTATTGGTATTAAACACAGGCACCCCGTCCATTAATAATAAAGGCTCTTCCTGTACCACCTGTTGTAATTTTTTATTCCATATACCAAATTGAAAACGATTCCCTCTCAGCTTCACACGTATTTCATTCACGTATTCCCGCATGACTTCTTCCATAGAAGTAAATCTTGTATAAGCATCTAATTGGTAACTATTATCCGGCTTCCCGAAAAAAACAGCTGTGTCAGCAGAAAGCTGTATGGGCAGCGTTTTATCATAACTGTTTTCTATCTGTGCGGCAAAGCTTCTGTTTAGTAACTGGTTTTTGGTATTGAAAGGAAGTGCAAATGTTTTGACTTTATTACCCGAATACTGATCAGAAAACGGATCCGTGATACTGATCCTATAAATACTGTCTACTTCATAATTGGTTTGAACAATCACTTCATTGGATTCTGAATAGATACCCGGATTAAAACTGATATCCCCAGCAGCATTGCTGGTGGCGGTAGCAAACTTATAATGTGTTCCGGGAACGGAGAGATAAGCCATGATCTTATCTGCAGGTGCCCCTGTTTTCTTATTCGTAATTTTTCCGCGAATCAGGGGTCCTTCAATTTCAGGTAAAAACTCAAAAGGTTTTTGTGTTTCTGCCTGCATATCCTCCCAGCGAAATCTTGACCAGCCCTGGGTAAGCATCAGGTTATCTGCTGCCATTGCCCGTTCATTGTTCGTGGCCGGATCGTCGATAAAATAATAGCCCGGTGATTCTATCCTGCCTTTCAGTTCAGAACTGAGTAATAAATAACTCAATATATCCGTTGGCAATTCGGAGGATTGTAATGAATCCACTAAAAAAACCGACATGGATAAATTTGACGGCACAAACTGTGCTAATTCATTTTGGGTATTCAATGAAATCGTCATTTTCTCTCTTGCTCCCACCAGGGTTTTATTCGCAGACAACTGAATGGCTAATTTTTTTTGTGGCTTTTTGAAATATAGTCGCTCACAAACCGGCTTGCCTTTACTATTGAAAAGAGTAATATGTGAAATGCCGTCAGCGAAACTGCTTTTGTTGCAGGTAAATACTGCTTCGCCATTCACTATGGGAGCAGACTGCAGGGTTTTATATAGCTGACCCGAATGGATAAACAGGCTAAGATTTTCTCCGGGTGTATTCCCCATCGCATGCGCGGTAATACTGATTTCCTGATCGTTTTTATCAGCAAGGGTTACTACATATCCCTGGTTCTGCGCCTGGGGTAAGGATCTTTGTAATAAAGAATCCCCGATTTGTATATAGGCAGTATATCGTTCGCCTGATTGGGGATTTACTGTAAAATGTCCCATTCCAAATTTGCCTGATTGAAAACGGGCAATGGTATCTTTTCTTTGATTGAGAATATATCCTTTGCAGGCAACAGAAGATTCGTTTTGGTCAATCGCTTTAAAAGCAATTACTGAATTAACCCCATTGAGGAGTATGCCACTTTCCGGGAAAAATTGAACATCATACGCAGTATTTTTTGCAGCAGCAACCGCTTTGCCAGATTCGCGCAAAGTATTCACAATGCTGATGGGTTCTTCATAATACGAAGCCGGGCCAAAATTTTTCATCCACTGGGTATAGCCCCTAAGTAGATAATTGCCTGAGAGAACGGTAGACGGTATAATAAGCGATGCTTCTCCGGTGGCATCACTAACCGCCATTTTGGTTCTTAGTACCGGGTTTTGATTTTTATCGAGTATTTCAATATAAACCACTTTACTAAGGGTTGACAATGCATGAAAAAAACCATCGGTAACATAGGCTTTCATCCAGATAGTTTCTCCTGCCAGGTAAAAATTTTTGTCGGTATGTATAAATACTTTTTCCTGGTAATGATCTGATTGGTATTGTTGAAAAGTTGCTATCAATGAAGTATTTGCCGGCTCCTGCGAGTATACAGACATAGACATCATGATCAGGGAAATGATCAGGATACTTGTTTTATATGGATATCGTTTCTTTATCTGCATGATTTTTACATCTCCTTACCAAAATGATGGTTTTGCATTGGTGCCACCTTGTGTGCGACAGTCAACACAATATTTTTTTACAATTACCAATGCCGGAATATTATTGCCTGTAAAATACCAGGGTGTATACGAAGTATCCGGAAACGTGTATAATTGAAAATTATTCAGATCGGTTGGAATGATCTGGGTAGTACATTCATTATAGGGTTCAAATTTTACCCAATTACCTCCCACCTGTCCATTGGTGATAAAAATTCTTTTTTGCTGAATACTGCATGCAGAAATATAGCCTATTACGGGCTCTCCCGGATTGGTGATACATTGAATATTGCTATTGAGTTGCGAAGGAAGCAGATCAAATAATCCTCCCAGGCTTTGCGAGTTATTCTGAACAAGCAACCAATATTTGTAAGCGTCTTCGCTAATCGCATATTGATTTACCTGTATGCTATATCGTATCGTTATTCTTTCATTATTCAGGGGAATAAAGGTTACCGGCTGCAAACTGATTACATCCTGACTTAATCCAAGTGAATTGGCTACGGTGATATTGGTAGCGGGTGCCGTAGTATAACATTGGTGCGTTTGACGGGGATCGTTCATGAAATCAGCATCCAGGGGTGTTACAATACCGTTGATCAACACCCAGTAAGCCTGTTCAGGTGCATTATGCTGCCAGGTTTCAGTATAATCCCAGCGATAATAATGAGTGGCATTGGCCGGATCGTGTGTACTCACATTGATGGTTACTCCATAGTTTACAGGACTTTGGTTCCAGGTAACACTATCAATAGGTGCTGTTGCTTTGGGAGCAACCAGGGCTGATTGATAATGATGTCCATCCGCAGTAGTAATGGCTATTCCATATTGATCATTCATTGTCAGGTTTAATGCGGCACTAGTATATTTCCCTGTAAAGTTAGCATCCACCATTGGGTAACTATTGCCCGAAGCAGAAATGATGGATATCTGTGCCCCTAATTCCGGAATAAAAGAAACCGTATCTGCCAGGTTTTTACTCCTGCTTAATACGATAGTAGTAATGCCATTGGCACCGGTATTGATTACCCCATCCACCACCAGGTAGCGATTAGCTGAAGTGATCGCTTTTGGTTCATATTTTTTGACACAGGTAACCAATCCCATAATCAGAATAGCCATCCCCAATATCCGTATGATTCTATTTCTTTTCATTCAACTCAGAACTTTAGATTATAAGTGATAAATGGAATGATGGAGCCAAAAATCGAAAGCTGGTAACCTTGTACATGTCCACCCGAATTGATAAAATACACTGAATACGCGTTCTGCCTGGCTGTCAGGTTATAAATTCCCAGCGACCAGGAGCTATGTATTTTCTGTTTGATTTTATGATTGCCATCCAGATTTACAGATACATCTGATCTGAAATAATCAGGGATCCGGTATTGATTTCTATCTGAGTAATACAGGGAAGTAGCTCCACTTATATTAAAAGTTGCCAATGGTAAAGTAATCGGTCTGCCGGTACTATATACCAGGTTACCCGATAAACTAATCCGATGTGAAAACTGGTAATTGGCAATCAGGTTTACACTATGTGGTTTATCAAAATCGGCAGGATAATAACTGCCTTTGTTAACTGCTTCGCCAGCAGTGGGATCATCTGTTTTCAGGAAAGTTCTTGAGAAAGTATAACTGAGCCATCCGTTTAATTTTCCTGCGTTTTTCTTTACCAGCAATTCAATTCCATAAGCTTTACCCTTACTATTGAGCACTTCCGTTTCAATATGATGGTTCAGTACCAGGCTGGCACCACTTTTATAATCCAGGTAATGATTGATATTTTTATAGTACACTTCCACCGATGTTTCAATGGTATTATTTTTCAGGTTTTTATAATACCCAATCGAAAACTGATCACCGGTTTGTGGCTGAATATTCGGATCACTCAATTTCCAGATATCGGTAGGTGAAATAGCAGTTGTATTCGAAAGCATATGAATATACTGCTGTAAAGTATTGTAACTGAATTTAACCGAACTGTTAGCGGATAGCTCATATTTCATAGATATCCTGATTTCAGGGGCCATATAGGTTTTAATGATCTTACCACTGGCATATTGAACAGAATCCATAATCGTATTCACTGCTTTGGGAACACCGGGTAGGTATTGGTTTATGCTATGCGGGCCCAGGTAATTGAAGATGGAAAAATGCACCCCTGCATTGATAGAGAATTTATTACTTACCGAATAGGTATCTCCCAGATAAACTGCCGATTCCAACCCCTGCTCTTTAGGTACAGTATTCGGCGCCACCAGTGATTGGCTACCCGTTGGTGTATACGTGCCGGGGTGTAATAAATATTGGGTAGTGGTGAGACCAAAATTCAATGCATGTTTATCATTCAGTTTATAATTGAAATCGGCCCGAAGATTATTCTGGTTGATATCAAAACCCAATGTATATCCATTAATGGGTACAAACTGACTGGTTACAGAATATTGATAATGATCCACACCGGCAGTGAATACCCCATAGAATTTATTAGTAAAAATATGACGCCATTTTATATTGGCACTTGAATTACCATATTTATACGAGGTATCATTATTGAAATTAAAATTGTCTCTACTCAAATACCCGGTTACATATAGAAAGTTCTTTGCATTGATGGTATGGGTTACATGCAGATTCAAATCATAAAAAGAAGCATCACTTCTATTATAAGCCGCATTGGGCAGGCTATGGAGTATCCAGTCAGAATAGGTAGTTCTGCCTCCAATTATCACTGAGGTTTTTCCGTTATTTAAAGGGCCTTCGATAGTAAATTTACTGGTAAGCGGACTGATACCGGCTACCCCTGTCCAAGTTTTAGAATTACCATCTTTCATCTGTACATCTAATACGGAGGATAGTCGCCCGCCATATTTTTCCGGTATAGCGCTTTTATAGAGCTCTATACTTTTTACAATATCCGGATCAAATGCACTAAAGAAACCAAATAGATGAGAGGGATTATAAATAGTGGCATCATTAAATAAAATCAGGTTCTGGTCGGTAGAGCCCCCTCTTACATTAAAGCCTGAACTGGCTTCTCCTACGGAGGTAACACCTGGGAGGGTGAGTACCACTTTTAAGATATCGGCTTCTCCAAAAACAACCGGCACCAGTTTAATGGCTTTGATATTTAATTTGATAACGCCCATCTGCATGCTTTTCACATTGGCGCTTTTTTCACGATTATATACCACTACTTCTTTCAGGTTCTCTACAAAATCTGTCAGCTCAATATTCAGTTTGCCATCTGCATGCACTGCCAGTTGCATACGCATATCTTTCTTTCCCATACTGCTGATCCGCAATCCACGCCATCCTTTGGGCAGGGTAAGGGAATAATATCCAAACTGATCTGTATGTGTGTTCAGGTAAGGAGTGTCAATGTATAATGTGGCACCGGCAATGGCTTCACCATTTCGTATATCTTTTACATAGCCTGTTATGGTGGCTTTTCCTACATCATGCCCGGTATTTTTTCCTATCTCATATAATTTATTCTCGGTGGATACTTTCAATTTTTCATTGACCGATGCATCGTTATCCGTATTCGGATTATTTTGATTTGATTCTTCTCCGAATCTGTTGGATTCAAACAAACCAGAAGGCAGGTTCGTTTTAAACACAACGAGGTTACTGATATATACCCTGTTATGATTATCTACCAGGTAATGAAACCGGGTTTTATTGAATACGCTTTCCAATAATTGTTTGAGGTTTACCTGTTTTACCGTTACACTAATTTCAAAATCTGCTAACTCAGCTGAATCATAATAAAAATGGCATCCATATCTGGCTTCCAGACTATCGGCAAATTTGTCAAAGGGCGTATTCTCAAAATTCCAGTTATAGCGCTTGGTTTCCTGAGATTCTGCTGATTCAAAACAGGATAACAGGAACAAGGTTAATATGATGGAATATAGATAACGCATCAGAGTTGGGTAAGTTGATCGTAATAAGCCAGGGTTTTCTGAATCGTACTTTCCGGATCTCTTTTAAAGCTCAATTTATTTTTAGAAATAAATTTTTTTAATTCCGAAGTATGGTTTTTAAAAATCTTCACTAATTCATGCTCAGAGTTAATCGCATAGAAATGATTACCCATTTCCACGTAATAATCATTGTAGCTAACATAGGTTACTGACTGATCTTCAGCCCTGGAAGAGAAAGTAAATTTTTTCTCATAAATACCCCATGCCGTCTCTTTTCCGGTATATAATTTCTCTGCATAGAGTTTGTTGGTATGCATTGCCTGTGCCGCTTTCTCGCTTATCTTATTGAATTCATGATGATCGATAATAAAATAATCTACTTTTTCATTCAGCAGTTGAAATGAAACATTGGAAACCGGATTCGTAAGCACCAGCACATTATCCGGTATCTGAAAATGCATCAACACACTATCATATTTCTGACCATCATAGCCAACTGTTGAAACCAATAAACTATCTGACAAAAAATAAGGTGTTCCGATAAGTTTTTGCCCTTTTGTGGAAGGCTTCAGGTATTCATTGCCCGCATAGAGCTGGCTGTTTTCGGCGATAAAATGCTTGTACAGGCTTTTTACCTTTTGCAGGGATTTTGTATAGAGGGTTGAATCTGCGGGAGATTGAGAATGTGCGGATGAAACAAAAAGGATACTCACAGAGATCCACGCAATGAACAATAGACAAGAATATATTTTGTTTTTTCCAGGCATAGCAGCATTCAAGTAATCTGAATAATCGTAAACCTGGTCGATGATCACTGGTTAGACGTTCAGTTATTAAATATAATATTATTTTATCTATATCCTCATTAAAAATGGATTAGTGGTAAATAGAAGGTTAAGCAAAAAAAGAGGACCGGTAATTGGTCCTCTTTTTTCATAACAAATATTGTATCCTTTAATTTCCTTTTGTCCATACATTGTTTGCCGCGTTAAAATCAGGCAACACTTTATCAGGATCATACGTAACAGAAATAATCTCTTCTGTAGATGGATATTTGAACATCCAGGTCACATTACGCTCCCATATTTCAACAGGCAGTTTAATCCGATCTGTTTTGCCGCTCTTGGTTTTGATTTCCAAAATTACCGGCATGGCCATTTTTTCCAGGTTATCCAGTGTTATAAATGATCCTTTTGAGAAATCAGTACTGTCTACATATTTAACTCCTCTTACAGATACATCCAGGCGCCAGTTATTAACGAACCATCCACGCCAGAACCATTGCAGGTTTTCCCCTGCTGCATTTTCAATGGTGCGGAAAAAATCATCAGGAGTAGGATGTTTGAATGCCCAGCGTTTGATATAGGTTTGAAATGCATAATCAAAACGTTCTTTTCCCAGGATTTGTTCTCTTAACAGCACCAATCCGGCACTGGGCTTACTGTACAATAAAGTACCATTGTTCATTTCCTTCAGGTTATCCGGACCATTACTTAAAATGGGTTCGAGGGTTGGTCTGGTGAAAGCATTTCCTATCGCATGCATATCCTGTACCCTTCCTTTGAATTCACCATTGTTTACATTATCGGTAGACAGGGTATTGATAAAGGTATTAAACCCTTCATCCATCCAACCATATAAACGCTCATTAGATCCAACAATCATTGGAAACCAGGTATGCCCGAATTCATGATCATGTACACCAAATAAACCACGGCCGCTGCTTCTTGCTCCGCAAAATACAATACCCGGATATTCCATACCACCCGGTGTGCCTGCTACTGCAGTAGCTGCCGGGTAAGGAAATTCATACCATTTGGAGGAATTGTACTCAATAGATTTTTTTACAAATTCAGTTGAACGTCTCCAGCCACTTCCATTGCTTAGTGTATCGCTTTCAACAGGGTAGGCAGAAATCGCAATCGATTTTTTTCCGCTTGGGAGATCCATTTTAGCAGCATCTATTACAAAAGCAGAAGAAGCACCCCAAGATGCATCTCTTGCATTTTTTAATTTAAAATGCCAGGTAAGTTCTGATTTGCCTGAAGGACGGGAAGCGGGATCAGTTACTTCAGCTTTTGAACGAATCACCACCGTTTTTTCACTTTTGGCTGCTTCGGCCCAACGTTTTACCTGCTCAGGAGTATATACCTCTGTAGGATTTACCAGTTCTCCGGAACATACAACAATATCTTTTGCAGCGGCTGTAATGCTGATATCAAAATCGCCATACTCGAGGTAAAATTCTCCGGGACCCGTATAAGGTAAAGTATTCCATCCAGAAATATCATCAAACACACACATACGGGGATACCATTGTGCGATTGTAAAGATTTTACCATTCTTGGTTTTCAGAATACCCATCCTGTCTGATCCATAATCAGGAGAGACAAAAGAATATTCAATCTTCAGTTTTAAGGCTGCACCATTAGCACCCAGTTCTTTTGGCAGAAAAACCTGCATACGGGTATCTTCAATTAGGAACTTAACATCTGTTGCGATATTATTTTGTGGTCCGCTCAATACTTTCACCGATTTGATCTTATAGCCTGCATCAAAAGCCTGTCCACGACCTGCATTTCTACTGCCGGTAGTAGGTACAATGATACTTCCGCGGGAATCGAGTTTGAAAAGGTTTTGATCAAGCTGCATCCATAAAAAATCCATTTTCAACGGACTATTATTGGTATAGGTCAGCACTTCCGTTCCGGTGATTTCATTGGTTTCATCATTCAGCTTCGCAGCCAATTGATAATCGGCACGGTTCTGCCAGTATTTTGGTCCGGGTTCTCCGGTGGCAGCACGATATTCACCACCATTCTTGGTATAGAAGAAAGGCGCAAATGCATCATAATAACTGTACTTGGTTGCCGGTGCATTGGGATCTACCTGCTCACCCATTGGGCGACGTTGTGGCCTGTTGGCATTGGCATTAGCTGCTGCCGGCGCTGCTCCTGTTGCAGGAGGTGTTGTTTGTGCATTAATAGCAGATATACCCGCTACAAATGCAAATGTGGCAATGATTGGAAATTTCATCACAGTAATTTTGGTTAAGGGAAAACACAATGTTACTGTAAAAAAAGCAAGGTTTGGATGATTGTAGTGCGGGAGAGTGCAGTACTTGATCGGAATTCGGTAAATGAGGGTTGGAGTCGGTAAATTTCTATGAATTTTTTCGCCGCAGAGAACAGAGAACAGGGAGTATGCGCAGAGAGAGATTTCTCTGCGTAAACGCTGCTACTCTCGTACTCCGCGGTGAAAAAAATTAAGATCTGCCCTTGGGTCTTCCTCCGGAAGAATGATGACTCCTTCCACCCTGAAAACGTCCACCACCCGATCTTCCGGGCCTTGGACTATAGGCAGGCGTAGGACCAAATTTTTCCGGTACGATTGCTTTGGTTACCGGGTGACCCAGCAATTCTTCTATCTGTAAAAATTTCTGTTGTTCTCTTTCTGTCACAAAAGTATAGGCGGTGCCCTCACTGGCAGCACGGGCTGTTCTGCCAATACGGTGAATATAATCTTCCCCATCATTGGGTACATCATAATTAATTACCAGGTCTATATCTTCAATATCTATCCCCCTGCTAAGGATATCGGTAGCTACCAGTATTTTCAATTTCTTATTGCGGAAATCGAGTAATACCTGTTCCCGTTTATCCTGGTCCAGATCTGAATGGATCTCATCAATAGAGAAATTAGCACGTTTGAGCTCATTACTCAGTTGTTTTACATTTTGTTTTTTAGAACAGAATACGATCACACTCTGAAAATCTTTACTCCTCAATATTTCTTTAACTAAAGGAATCTTTTGGGGTTCATATACCACAAATGCTTCCTGAACAATTTGCTCGGGTGGTTTGGATACTGCAATATTGATCTCGAGAGGCTGGTGCAGGATTTTTCTGGCTAGTTCGCGCATTTTCATGGGCATAGTGGCCGAGAATAGCAGGTTTTGCCTTTGTTTAGGCAAAAAGGAAATGATTTTCATCAAATCATCATGAAAACCCATATCCAGCATACGGTCTGCTTCGTCAAGAATCAGGTATTTCAGCGCCTGCATCTTTACATACCCCATATTCAGGTGGGCAATCATACGTCCGGGTGTACAGATTACCACATCCACTCCGCTTGATAAGGCTTTCTTCTCCAAAGAAAAGGATGCCCCATCACCTCCTCCATAAACGGCAATACAGCTAACGGAGGTAAAATAAGAGAGCCCCTCCATGGTTTGGGCTATCTGAACGGCCAGTTCGCGGGTAGGCACAATGATCATGGCATTGATATTATGCTCATCATGCGGTTCGGTAATGATCTTATTGATAATAGGTAAAAGAAAGGCAGCTGTTTTCCCGGTTCCGGTTTGTGCGGAAGCAATAATGTCTTTTCCTTGTAAAATAGGTACAATCACCTGTTCCTGTACAGGAGTGGCTGTTTCATAGCCCATTGCATCGATACCTTCTAAAATTCTTTCGTCGAGACCAAATTCAGTAAAATTCAAAATAGATTATAATGTTTTAATGTATATATAGCCGTAAAGATACGCTGATATCGGGGATGAACCGGCTTACTGAAACAGTGAGTATGGAAATAAATAGGCCTAACCAACGATTTTTCCGTTTTCAACCCGGTTGATTTCGCCTATTCTGCCTCTATTATAGCCCTGATACCGCTGTAAAACGCCGTTTCGGGCAGTTTTGACTTATTTTTAACCACTTGAATGCAGCCAATTCTGTTATTTTTGCGCCCTATCGGCAACCAATATTGCAATTAACTCTAAGAAATGAAGAAAACACTACTAGTACTTGTCTGCATAACTTTTACCGTTTTAGGCATGGCACAAACCAAGTCTGACCCGAAAAAAGACTCTACCAAAACCACTACCAAAAAAGAGATAGTGAAACCAGCCCCGAAAAAAGCGGTTGTAAAACCTGTAGTGATTGCTGAGCCTAAAAAAGACTGGACTAAAGTTGACCTTAGCAAACGCCCGGCCGACCATTTTATGATGCAATATGGTTATGATGGATGGACCAATCGCCCCGATAGTGTGCATACTGCCGGATTCAGCAGACATTTTAATTTCTATTTTATGCTGGATAAGCCCATTAAAGGGAATCCAAAATTCAGCCTGGCTTTTGGAGCCGGATTGGGATCGAGTAATATCTTTTTTTCGGGAACCCGTATAGACATTAAATCTATCGGCAATACCCTGCCCTTTACCAAGGCAGATAGCAGCGACCATTTTCATAAGCTGAAAATAACCACCATTTATTTACAGGCACCGGTTGAGTTCCGCTATTTTTCAAACCCGGAAAATCCCGACAAATCCTGGAAAGCGGCTGTGGGTATGAAATTGGGTACCTTGATCAATGCGTATACCAAAGGCAAGGATTACCAAAATAAAAACGGAGCGTCTTATTATGGTCCTTCTTATATACAAAAGGAGTACGATAATAAGTTCTTTAATACCACATCTGTAGATTTTACTCTTAGGGTAGGCTATGGTATTGTTTCACTTGATGGCGGTTTTGCTGCCACTCCGGTATTGAAAACGGGTGCCGGGCCGGCCATGAATAAATTCTCAATTGGTTTGACTATTTCAGGATTATAAACCAACAAATCATACTTTCCGTAGATCAGTTATACATGACGGTCTACGGATTTTTTTTGGTATCACCTTCATAAGGTGTAAGAAACTACTCGGGGCTAATGCTTTACCTTTGTTGAAACAGATTTATTTTGATTGAGAAAAAACAAGTGATTCGGCAGGAAGAAAGAACGGTTTTGGTGGGATTGATTTTGAAGGACCAGACCGATGAGCAGGTGGCCGAATACCTGGATGAATTGGCTTTTTTATCTGAAACTGCGGGGGCTATTGCTGTAAAACGGTTTACACAAAGACTTCCGCACCCTGATAGCCGAACTTTTGTGGGTAAGGGTAAGCTGGAGGAGATCAAGAACTATGTTTCTGGCAAGGGTATTCACCTGGTAATTTTTGATGATGAACTAACTGGTTCCCAGATTTCGAATATTGAAAAAGAACTGGGCGTAAAAACAATTGACCGGAGTGATCTGATTCTGGATATTTTCGCAAGTCGTGCCCGCACGGCACAAGCTAAAGTGCAGGTAGAGTTGGCTCAATACCAATACCTGTTACCCAGACTGAAAGGCCTTTGGAAACACCTGGAAAGACAGGGAGGCGGTATTGGAACCAGGGGACCCGGTGAAACAGAAATTGAAACGGACCGTCGTATTGTAAAAGACAAGATATCCCTGCTGCGCAAGCGACTGGGAGAAATAGACAAACAGGCATTTACGCAAAGAAAGGAAAGGGGAGAACTGATACGTGTAGCCCTGGTAGGCTATACCAACGTGGGCAAAAGCACTATTATGAACCTCTTAAGCAAGAGTGAGGTTTTTGCGGAAAACAAATTATTTGCCACCCTGGATACCACCACGCGTAAAGTAGTATTTGAAAACACTCCATTTCTTTTAAGTGATACCGTAGGTTTTATCAGAAAATTACCCCACCACCTGGTAGAGAGTTTTAAAAGTACCCTGGATGAAGTTAGGGAAGCTGATATATTGTTACACGTAGTAGATGTATCGCATCCCCAATATGAAGAACAGATAGGTGTGGTAAACAAAACCCTCCAGGAACTGAAAGCCTTCGAAAAACCCATCCTGACCATATTCAATAAAATGGATCTGTACGAAGAAAAGAATTTCGACAGTTGGCTGGATGATAGCGTAAAACAGGAAATTCTGCGGGAGCTAAAAGAAAAATGGGATGCCGCCACCGAAAATAACTGCGTATTCGTTTCAGCTCTCGAAAAAAAGAATGTAGATGCATTGAGAGAGTTGATACTTGATAAAGTGCGTGATATGTATAAGATTAGATATCCTTATAGAACAGTACAGTTTTAATAATTTGAAAATGTGGCAATTTGAAAATTTGAAAATTGGGAGGGTCAAAGTTTATGTTGACTTCCAATTCAAATGGTTGGAATTAGGGGTAAACATCCATTCATAAAAACGCTTTAATTTTCAAATTGCACATTTTCAAATTTTCAAATTTTCCATGTCTTTCACCTGGTATAAAATAGCCGATTTTGAAGAATCTCTTCCCTGGCAGGAGAATAATATGTGTTTGGTTACTGCCGGAGATAAAAAAATGACCCTTGCCAGGTATAACGGTCATTTATTCGCTTTTGCGTATAAATGCCCACATGCCAGTGGAATTATGGCGGATGGGTACTTAAATGCGGCCGGTCAGGTAACCTGTCCACTACATCGCTATCGGTTTGATATCAAAAACGGCAGAAATATCAGTGGAGAGGGGTATTTTTTGAAAACCTACCTGGTAGAGAAGCGTCCGGAAGGGATATTTGCGGGTTGGGAAGACAAGGGATTTTTGGGTATCTGGTAATTTTTTGAATACAGATTTTGCCAGAAAGCATTTTTCCCTATTTTTGCAACCCCTTACGGGGATTTCCCTAGCGGGAATCAATATAAGGAACACTCCTCCTTAGCTCAGTTGGTTAGAGCATCTGACTGTTAATCAGAGGGTCTCTGGTTCAAGTCCAGAAGGGGGAGCCAATACAGTAAAGGGTTTGAGAAGATTATACTTCTTGAACCCTTTTTCATTTGCATACAATTTGCATACATTTATTGCTATGGAAACTATTGCGTCTAATATTCCGGAAAACTTTGCTTCTCTAAGAGAACGATTATTTAGGATATCAAGACTTCCCTTTCAAATACTTAGTCCGGAACAATTTCATGCGATTGCAGATGAAGTTATAAATACCTATTTTAATTATCGTAATCACATTACGGCAAAGAATATCCAGGAATTATTAAGTGAAGTGATTGGTTTAAAATCTGAAATTAAAGAACTGGTTGAAAGATATAAACTTAATAACCCCGAGAAGGATATAATCTCTTCACCCTTTAGTGAAACTAAATTTACGGTACCGGAAGTAAGTGATCAAGCCGAAAAATTGCTTACTGAAGAGCTATCATACTATGAGGAAAAACTTAATGACCTCCTAAGTGACGCTAAAAAAACAGATTCCACCACCGATAAATCACGCTTAAAATTCAATATGACAATTAAACAAGTTGTCGGATTAATGGGGGTCTTAAAAAAATGCAATGTAATTAATGCCTCATCCAACAATGAACTTTGTGATTACATAGCTCAAAATTTTGCCTCTATTGGAAAGTTTGAAGATTACAGCGGAGACAGATTGCCTAAATTAATTGTACCTGATTTTGAAACAGCATCAAAGTTGATAGATACTTTAGCAGAGGTTCAAAAACAACTACAGCTCATTAAAAATTCAAAGAAATAATCGATTGATAATCATATAATTAAGCCAGGTGAATTCACCCTATTCACCCATTTTATATTTTATTCCTTCCCATATTTGCATTAGCATTCTTGATAAAACTCAAAATAGAATGCATTTGATTATGTCTCATATTTTAGAAACACAAATTGCGGAGATCAAAGAGTTTATTTTACAACAGACTGTTCTGAAAAAGGAAATGCTCAATGTAAAAGAACTTGCTATTTATGCGGGGATCAGTACCAGCTATATCTATAAGCTGACTTGTTCCAGAAGCATCCCCTACCACAAACCAGCAACTAAACTCCTTTACTTTAAAAAAAGTGAGGTTGATGAGTGGTTGCTGCAAAACAGACATCCTTCGAAAAGTGAATTGTCTAATGTTCCATTACCAAAAAGAAGTAAATAAGCTGATGAAACCTTTGACCTTTAACAAGCTTTCATCCTTTAAAACTACGATTAGTTTGAATTTGAGATGTGGGTATTTAATAACTTTGAGGTGAATTAATCAAATACATGATACCGTATTTGTTCTACCTCAGGTCTGCCCACTTACCACTAACAGCTGTGCTCCAGATCTTCCAAGAAGGTTACAGATCTACCAGCGCACAACTAGACATCTAGGGCAATCATTCAGTGAAGGTTACACGGTACCCGTACCACTCCAATGTGATTGTCAGGCATCAAATTTCATAACCTTTAAACCATGAGCAATGACTACCCGTGTTGGCTATTCAAAGCCCGAGAAGCAGCTATTGAACGCATGGGGGGATTTCCTGGATTCAATCGACTGGACTTCATTCGGAACATTCACCAGTTATTATTCCTTATCTAAGAATGGTGCAAGATTGAAAATGGAAAGAATGACTGAAATCCTGAAACCTGAACAACCAGATATATTTAGGATGTTCTGGGTTGCTGAAGCATTTGTGAGTAAGGAGTACCACATACATGCACTTATTAAATTGGATCACCCGCCAATAGCCGCTAGCGCGATAATAATAAATGCTTGGCATAAAGTGTGCCCGCCAGCTGGATATAAAATGCACAATCGTGTATTAGTTGAAGAATATGACCAAACTAAAGGCGGGAGATTTTATTTAGCTAAGCATATTAATAGCCCAAATGTGGAATATGGCATTTACTAATAACGCATAGTTATTTTAAATAGTTACCAAACATTCAGGCACCCAAGAGAGATATCCTGAATTAGTACAGACATTATGAGTAAGAACAACAACGGAATCTGTGCACCCAGATTTAAGTTTTTACATTTTGACGGTACTGTGGTAAGTAAAAATAAAGCCCCAGTGATTGGGGCTTTATTAGTTTAATAGTTAAACAGCTCTTTAATATCTGCCGCTGTAGGATTAGTATTTGTTATAGTCGATCGGAATCCATTTGGGTCTACATATTCAGAAGTGTAAATATTATCTGCTGAAAAGTTATCTCCACTCGCTGAAAATCTTATTCTACTAATATTATAGTTTGCTAATTGTTTTAACTGCATGTCATTTAAAGAGAAGAGGGAAGTAATTGATCTATCGACATTATCGTGAGAAATACGATTTAATATTGTAAGAACTTTGCCGTTATATAAATATATCATAACTGGTCCGGTTATGGTTGATTGTTCGAAAAAGAACCCAGTTACAGACAATGATAAAAAGCCGGAAGTATGACTAATTTTGGCAACAGAAATTAATAAAGAAGCATCATGAGAAGCCTCACTATTTAATTTAAATTCCCAGGAGTCAGTTGAAGGATAGGATTTTTCACCTTTGTAAATAATATTCTGCGCTATAGATAGAGAAGAGATAAGTAATGACAATGCTATAAATAAAATTGTTGGTTTAGTTGATAGTACTTTCATAATAATGATGATTTATTGCTTACTCTGTTAACCGGTTTTCAGCATTACCCGTATTAATTGCGATTCTAAATATTATTAATATAATATACTCATATCAGCTTTTGGCAAATTCCAAAGTATATAGACCTTACCAGA
>CAIYKV010000256.1 GCA_903926855.1 uncultured Bacteroidota bacterium
ATATTTTTGAAGGCGGCTTTCTGGGTCTGGATAATATCGGTGTCTTTAACCGCAGTATTCAGTTACATAGTGAGGCCAAGTTAGAACAGGCAGATGGTACTAGCTGGATGGGTATGTATGCCCTAAACCTGATGGATATGGCTATCGAAATAGCCATGGTTGATGAAGCATTTGAAGACAGTGTTACCAAATTCTTTGAACATTTTGTATTAATTGCAGAAGCCTTGAATCAAATGGGTATGTGGAATGAAGAAGACCAATTTTTTTATGATACACTTGGCTTACCAGATAAATCAACGCTGCATTTACGTATCCAATCCATTGTAGGATTAACTTCTTTATTTGCGGTTTCCATCATTGATAAAAAAGTGTTGCATAAACTGCAGGACTTTACAAAACGAATCACCTGGTTTGAACAATATCGTTTGAAAAATAATAAATTCTGGCCCAATGAGGAAGTAGCAGAAGAAGAGTTGATACTAATATCACTCATCCCAAAAAACAAGCTGATCTCCTTATTAAAGCGTTTACTCAGTGAAACCGAATTTCTTTCAGAAGGTGGGATCAGGGCACTTTCTAAATACCATGAGGCAAACCCTTATTCGGTAGTAATTGAAGGGCATACCTATTCTATTCAATATGATCCGGGGGATTCTACTTCTGATTTTTTTGGCGGTAATAGTAACTGGCGTGGACCTGTATGGATGCCCATCAATTACCTGATCATTAAAAGTATTAAAAAATTTGGCGAATTTTATGGAGGTTCCTTAACTATTGAATACCCTACCGGATCAGGCATTTTTATGGAACTTACCCAAATTTCCGATGAGCTTTCAAGACGCGTTATCAGTTTATTCAAACTCGACGAACTCAATAATCGAAAACTACATGGCGATGAAAACTGGTTTTATCATAAGCCTGAAAATAAAGACCTGATTTTATTTTATGAATATTTTCACGGAGATACCGGCAGTGGCTTAGGAGCCAGTCATCAAACAGGCTGGACCAGTCTGATTGCTCAGTTGATCAAAGAAGATACATCTGAGTAATGCCACTCAACCAACATAAAAATTTCTATACAGATTGAGTAAAAAATATTTTGTATTCTTTGCTCAATCCAATGCTGACAAATATTTCATAACAGCAATAATATCCTCATTTCCGAATGAGGGTTCGGCTTTTTGAAAAGTTTCAAAGGCTGTTTCTGATAAAGGGCCATTAGAACCTTCTTGTTTTGCCAAACGCAGATCCTTTGCAATATGTTTTAAGGCAAATGCGGCATTATATTGATTTTGGCTAATGGCATCCCCTTTTATTTTCATAAACACATTGCCCATAGCACTATTGTTTATGAGGGTGAGCAGATCTTCCGTTTTAATATCCTGCTTCTGGGCAAACAATACTGCTTCCGCCAAGCCTTGTGCATTGAATGCAAGCAATGTATTCATAGCCAATTTAGCGGCATTCCCTGCTCCACTATTACCTACGCGCATGGCTAAGCGGCCAATGGACTCCAGTATTGACTTTACTTTTTGGAATACTGCTTCTTCACCACCTACCATGATCACCAATTGCCCTTCAATAGCCTGCTTTACACTTCCTGATACAGGTGCATCCAGGTAATGATTTCCCTGACCCGAGCAAAGCGCAGCAAATTCTTTACTGATGCCGGGAGATACCGTACTCATATTAATGATGATCCTGCCCGTTGTGTTGGCGCTAAGCAAACCATCAGAATTGGTAAATAATTGCCTGACCGCTTCATCATCCGATACCATTAAAAAAACAATATCTGTTTTGGCAATTAATTCTCCGGGGGATTTAGTTGAATTGGCGCCAGATGCAACAAGTCGTGTTTCTTTGTCCTTATTCCTATTATATACTGTTAGCGGGTAACCTGCTTTGATTAATTGCTGCGCCATAGGGATTCCCATATTACCCAGTCCGATCCATCCAATAGTAGTTGTTTGCATATTTAGTGTTCCTTATTGTATTCGTTAAGATTCAAATTTTATTCAGACAAGTTGGTTTCGGTTGATGCTAAAGATCCTGCTTTAAAAGGGAATTTTTTGAGGAAATAAAAATGGATTCCGCCAATCAGTAGTGCGATTAGCCCTTCCAGCAAAACCATATCCGGAGTACCAATTACCTGAGAAATAGAGCCTATCATTAATCCACCCAATGGCTGCATCCCAAAAAATGCCATGGCATAAATACTGATTACTCTGCCACGCATTGCAGGGTCAACCGTTGTTTGTATAAGTGTATTGCTAATAGTGATCTGCGACATCATTCCAAATCCTGAAATCGCAGCAAATACCAGTGCAAGCGGATAATAGCCAATATGAGAAAACAGAATCAATCCTGTTCCAAATACCAATGTATTGATCGCCAATATTTTTTTCAGGTTTCTACCAAAGGGGAGTGATGCCAGAAAAAGAGCACCCCCGAAAGCACCTACACCGATAAAACTATCAATTACGCCAAATGTAGATGCGGTTCCTTTAAAAATATCTTTTGCATATACCGGAATCAAAGTGCTAAAAGGGAGTACGAATAAACTCATTAATGCCAGCATTAACAATACTAATCCAATGGAGGGTGTATTTTTTACGTACCGGAACCCTTCTCGCATTTCGCCGAGGATGTTTTTCTTATGCTGACTGGGTTTGAATACAGGAAGTTTCATCAATAAAAGAGATCCGATTACTGCAATAAAACTCAATGCATTTAACCCAAAGCATACATCATCCCCGAATTTTTCTATGATTAAACCGGCGATACCCGGGCCAATTAACCTGGACAGGTTCACCATAGAAGAATTTAATGCCAGGGCATTGGGAAGATATTTTTTATCATCTACCATTTCATACACCAATGACTGCCTTGCAGGTACATCGAACGCATTGATAAACCCAAGAATAGAGCTCAAACTAATGATCTGCCAGATATGATATTCTTTATAAAAAACCAGAGCAGTTAACAGTATCGCCTGGATCATGGAAGCTATCTGTGTAATCAATAAAAGACGATACCGATTATACCGATCAGATACCACGCCGCCTATCGAGGAGAATAAAAAAGAAGGAAATAAGCTGGCAAAAAGAGTAGCCCCTAACATAAATTTCGAATGCGTAAGTGAGTATACGACCCAGCTTACCGCTGTTTTCTGCATCCAGGTCCCGATCAGGGAAATGGATTGCCCGGTAAAATAGAGCCGGTAATTACGGCTTTTAAATGCGTTGAATGTGGTTATATTCATTCCTGTCTTAAGGCTTACTCCATTTCATACCTGATCCGGTATTAGCAATTATTAGGCTGATAATATGATTCAATACATAAATGACCAGTGAAGCGTTGCATTGTGTGAAGATTTTGTAGTAATCGCACGAATATTCCCTTCTTTCTTATTACTAATCAAATCAGCTCCTTCCAGTTTTATATCTTTCAGCAAAGAACTATCGGGTTCATATACATAGATTACATATAAATCATTCGCCACTAATTCACTGGTGCCTGATAATGTATTTTCTGACCAGTTCATTTCATTTATCTCGAATCCTCCGCAAGATACATGCCGGCTTGTTGCCAATAGCTGGGGATGAGATAGTTTTTCACGAAGGCAGAATACCTGGCAATGATAATTACTGTCAATCGTTCCGGGTGAGAATTGCTTGTTTACAATACCCATAAATTTTTTTGTCCAGAATTCAAAACAGAGATATTGTTTGTTCGGATCCAAGCCAAGATCCTTTACCGGAATCAGGTTATCCCGCTCATCCATTCTACCCAATACCAGCCAATTTTCAAATAACCTGTTAAGTTCCAAAGAAAACAAACCTGTTGTAGTAGCTGTACCCGCATCAAATACTCTTGGTCCGCTACCACTCATTTCCGCTTCATATAAACCGATATGTGCCGATCGGGAAGGGTCTACATCGTATACTTGTCCGGGTTGTGTAAATAAAACAGGAATGGTTCTTTGTGCTGCGTCAATTAAAGGTGAAGACTCGTATACTTCCGGCTTATCTGTGAGCATAAACAAAGACCCTGTTAGTGAAGTGGCAGTGCAGGAACGATAGGCTTCTTTTTGACTCAGCACAATATGATCCGGGTCGTTTCTCCAGATGATATTATTATAAGAATTGAACTGAGCAAGGCCTGCATAGCTATATCCATCATTACCAATCCTGCAACCATCTGCTATTCCTACCAATTCCGGCCGAATACCCCAACATGCCAAAAGAAAATGATCTTTTCCTGCTTCTCTTCTTACAGCCTGTACAATTTTTCTGAATGCACTATCCCGGTTATTTCTCTTTCCATCAAAAAATTCTTTATAGCTATTATATCCTTCATATTTTAAATGGCGAAGCGCATCCAGCTTAAAATATTGCCAGCCGAATTGATTCAGCGTTTTATAAACCGGTGCAATAAATTTTTCAATGGTTGCAGGCTGGTTTCCATCCATCACATACCCTATCCAGTTACCCGAAACAGGTATATTATTTTTATCCCTTACAAAAAGTGTTCGATTCTGATAAGCCGATGCAGAATCTGTGAAACTTACATTCGTCCAGATTCCGGGTTGCAAACCTTTATTACTGATATATTTTGCGAGTTTTTCTAAGCCGGAAGGGAATTTTTGATTGGGAATCAGCCAACTTTTAGCAGTACCCACAGGATTTTGTTGATACCCGTCATCAATTTGCAGATAACTCAATCCGAAAGGCTTAAATTTCTCACTGATAATATCAGCCGTTTTGATCACATTCGCTTCTGTGACTTTATCAAAATAGGCAAACCAACTACACCAGCCAACAACCGGTTTTTGATAAACCGCATATTCTTTTGGGTGGAAATAGGTCAATCCTCGGTGCTTTTGATAATAGTCTGGCCGAAATCGAATAATAATTTCATTACCAGTAATAGAAAATTGATAATGAATCATTTTATCAGAAATCACTGGGCTGATCACCATTTTTGTATTATTATGATCAAATGACACTAACCAGTCATCCTCCCTGTTATAAATCGCATTATTTAATAAACTATGACTGGTTCCGGAAACCGCTCGCACAATTTTCAATCCGCTTTCTCTGGGATCGCTTTCGCAACTGATTGAAGAACTACCGGCAGTAATGGATCCGGTTATATTTATTGACTTACCTGAAACTGATGTAATCGTGAATAACTGATACACACAATTATTTACCACCTGGTCTTGCTCCTTATAACGAAAATCAGTTTCGTTTTCCGGCAGGATAATATTTGCAACAGTTTGTTCTCCGAATTGTATAACAAGGTTTGAGCCACTTGTTTTAAAAACAGCTTTTTGCTGAGAGAGTACTGTTTGGGTTGAGCAGATACATACAAACAAATGAATGCGTAAAATGAGGCATTTTACACTCACTAACCCCGGACTTGATTTCTTCATTTTCTTCGATTTACTAAGTACTTGTGTAAACTGCTTTGAAAGTACATACAAAAAAGTAAATGAAAATCTACCTGGGTCTGTTTCTTATCAATAAGCCCATGAATAATCAGGTTTATTTTTAAAATTAGGGTTCGGTTTATATAACCGAATGAGATATACGCATTAATTTACCCTTTGAGCAGTAATAGCATAAGTACAAGCGCAGCTGCTGCTTTGTAGTCCATAATTGGGTATATACATGCCTGAAATTGTTCCAGAGATCGAATTTCCATCGGCACTAATGGTGAGAGACCCATTTACATAGCCACTTCCGTTATTACTGTTTGGGCCACCCTGACCATTATATACATGCAACCCGGCGGTATCATTATTATTAACAATAGATACGATTTGATTAGGAGCAGTACTGGATATTTGGGCATTTAAAAAACCTGCCAAATGAGAAGAATTATCAATATAAATAGCAGTAACCCCGGCATATTGACTTCCTACATATGCAGGATTCACAACAAAATTGATTGTTTTAACAGCACAGGTGCAATTTCCTCCCGACCCTGCAACACCATTCCCAACAGGTGTAGCTTTCCCATTATATACCTGTAGCGGAGCGGAAGCAACCGAATCACGTAACATATATACTTTTGCATAGGGGTCGTTTGGAACACTCATAGAAACAACAGGGCTACTCCCATCTGCATTTACCGAAACAAGCGTTACTGTAATACCCGAACTCCCCTTAAATAATACATTAGAAAGAGCATTTCCCTGTCCTGGATACCAGTTAGCCAACCCAGACGTAGTTAGCGAGTCCTTGATAACAGTAACTGGAGTTTTACTACTATCTACATAAAAGACATTGATATAGCTATTATTTCCCTGTAAAAAAGCCGTCAGGTATCCTGTAGAGCCTACCAAGGCTCCTTTATATTTTGCTGAAGGGTTGGAAGTAGTGCCTGTGGTTCCCGAATTTCCGGAATTATTGGAAGCTGTATTTTTATTGCAATCTGTAAATACAAGAAACAGTAGCACAGATATTACGGCAATTAGCCCAAGTAGTTTTTTCATGGTAATGGTTTTACAATGAAGAGAGTGATTACTATCTATTTAAACCTTCCTTCTAATTTATGAAAAAATCAATACACCGCCTAATGATTCACGCGTTAGCAATTATCATAATATATCACGCAGTCAAAAAAATATCAGTTAATTATAAGCCTATAACTCGAAGCCCTGGATTATTTATCTGTGAATCCTAGGTTAGGTATATAAGATAACGTTAAAATTCAAGGAAACATAAGGGAAAAAGCTTCGTATATTAGAGGCGACTCAATGAAATAACTGATGGAAGAGATAGAAATCCCAACCGAACATTTACATGAAACCATTCAGGAAAAGGCAAAAGAAGCAGGAGAATCGGGCTGGTTTAGATATGTGGCTATCTCTACAGCATTTATGGCAGTATTTGCTGCTATCTCTGGTTTAATGGCCGGGCATTCTTCCAATGAAGCCCTGATAGAACAAATCAAAGCTTCAGATCAGTGGTCATACTATCAGGCAAAAGGGATCAAAGCAGAAATAAAAGCCTTGCAATTAAAAGAAGGTATGGCAGACGTTGCCGCAATTGCTAAATACAAAACAGAACAGGAAGAAATTAAAAAAGCAGCTGAGGAAGCAGAAAAAGAATCCGGTTTTCATCTCAAAAAACATATTTTTCTTTCGCAGGCGGTTACATTTTTTCAGATTGCTATCGCCATTTCCGCTATCTCTATCTTAACCAAAAAGAAATCATTGTGGATTGGCAGTATCCTGATTTCATTGGCAGGGATGGGTTTCTTTATTTGGGGATTCGTATAATACAATGCTTGCCGAATTGACTTTGTAAGTGTTCTAACATCTATAGTAAGTAGCCAAAGCACCATTTTGTTAATCCATGAACTGCAAATAAGCGTTCATATTTAAACAAAAATTCTTTCTTACCCATCATCATCCTCCTCCGAAGGTATTATACCGAAATTACGTCAAATACATGGGTAGCTGATTTTGGGTATGATGTAACGTATCGATCCATTCAAAAGGGGCTCCTTCTTAAAATCAATATATGCTGATTTTAGATACAGGTATTTACTAACTCTTCAAAAAAAATGATGAACCCAAAGCAATCTCCACATTCCGGTAAAAGAAAAAGTATGTACCTGCCCATACCTACTTGCATGATGATATTTCTTATTTTTATATACAGTTGCAATAAAAGTTCTTCCGGCAATAGCAGTTCCACAACTGGAACAAGCTCTTCAGATACTGCCTATAATACTTTGTATATTCCCCCCACCCTATCGGGCACTAGTTTTAATCTAACTCTGTCAAAATCAAGTAAACAATTCTTTAAAACGGGTTCTTCCACTGCTACTTACGGGTATAATGGTCAAAATTTCTGGGGACCCACATTGATCATGAATAAAGGAGATAATGTGCAAATGAATGTAACCAATGGTTTAACAGATACAACAACTGTTCACTGGCATGGCTTTCATATTCCTGCAAAAATGGATGGTGGTCCTCATCAAAAAATTGCACCATCCACAACATGGTCACCCAATTTTCTGATAATGAACAATGCTTCTACATACTGGTATCACCCTCATTTACATCAAAAGACATTTGAGCAGTTAACCATGGGAGCCGGTGGTTTCATCATTGTAAAAGATCCAGTAGAAGCAGCATTGAATTTACCTCGCAAATATGGTACTGATGACATTCCATTGGTATTAACCAGTAGAAGATTCAATTCAGACAATTCATTTGATATTACTACACACGCCTATGGCGATTATGCTCTGGTAAATGGAACCATTAATGCGCAAATAAGTCTGCCTAAGCAATATGTCCGTTTTCGTATTTTAAATGCAGAGACCGAAAGGGCTTATAATTTAGGATTCAGTGATAATAGAACATTTTATGTAATTGGAAATGATGGTGGTTTATTAAGTACACCTGTAGCAGTAACCAGATTAGTTATGAGTGTAGGAGAACGCTATGAGATCTTGGTGAATTTAGGTAATGATGCTGTTGGATCCAGCCTTTCTCTGAAAGCATATAATTCCAATCAAAGCTTTGGTTTTCCCGGTGCTGAACCAGGAACTACTGGTGAATTTGGAAGCTTGCTGAATAACGTTGATTTTCAACTATTGAAAATCAACGTTACTACCTCAATAGCTTCAGCTGTTACAAATATACCCACCACTTTAGTAAGTAATACATATTGGAAATCAAGTGATGTAACGAATTCCATTACAACTGCAATAAATGGAGGCCAAGGTGGTTCAGCATTTTATTTTGATAATAATTTTTATAATTACACTACAATCAATCAAACCATTCCATTGAATGCTATCGTAAACTGGACATTTAGCGGTGGAAGTATCTTTGGACATTCCGTTCATATTCATGATGTACAATTTAATATTGTTTCTAGAAGCACTGGAGCCATTGCTCCTTATGAAACAGGATGGAAGGACACTTATTTTATTCATTTAGGTGAGACTGTTTCAGTAGTTGCTAAATTCAGCGATTTCTCAGATACAACTTGGCCATTTATGTATCATTGTCATTTTCCAAATCATGAAGATGGGGGTTTAATGGGGCAATTCATTGTTAAGTAATCTTGTGCAATGCGATATGTTTTAGCTGCTTGTATACTGTTTTATTTTAGTGTCTGTGATCTTTCTAATAAAAAAAAGATACCTGATTTCTATGTTCAAAATTTTGATCCAGCTTTAAAAAAAATAGATCGTTTATGGTATTATAAAAATGTGCCGTTGAATGGGTATATAGTAGAGAAAAGCAGTAACGGAAAAAATATTTTGTATCGGGTACCTGTAATTGAAGGAAATGAGGAAGGGATAGCTTTTGGAAGATATAATACAGGAGAGAAATTAATGATCCGAAATTATAGAAAGGGGAAAATTGAAGGCTTATTCATGCAATGGTGGCCCAATGGGAATTATCGTTACTTGTTTAATTATAAGAATGACAAAATGAATGGTAGGCAATTGGTTTTTTATCCTAACGGACAAAAACATCAGGAAAGTAATTATTTGGCAGGAAATGAAGAAGGTATTCAAAGGGTATGGAACGAGAAAGGGGAGCTGATTTCGAATTATACAATAAAAGATAAGAAATTATATGGCATTATTTCAGTTAAAAGCTGCCTACCGGATGGTCATTAAAAAAATAAGCTATATTTCTTTGTTTATTGTAGCTTTACACAGTTGTCATTCCAAAAATGAGCAACTTCCTTTTTATAATACAGCTGATTTTACAGCGGAATGGATCAATAAAAATGATCCTGCCTATGCTTCGATCCATACTATCGATTGTTTTCAGTTTACAGATCAATCCGGACATTTGATTAACCAGGATTCTCTTGCCGGTCATGTTTATATAGCTAATTTCTTCTTTACCAGTTGTGGCAGTATCTGCCCTAAAATGATCAATAACTTGGGAATGGTTCAGGATAGTTTTCTTACCAACGATGCAGTAAAGTTGATTTCTTTTAGTGTAATGCCATGGGCAGATTCCGTAAAACGCCTGCATGAGTATGCAGAAACACACCATATCCATAACAACAAATGGCATTTGTTAACCGGTGATAAAACAAAAATATATATACTGGGAAGGCAATCCTATTTCTCTGAAAAGAAAGCAGGTTTGGGAAAAGACAGTTCCGAATTCCTTCATACAGAATCGATATTACTGATTGATAAAAAAAGCAGGATCCGGGGTATTTATGCAGCAACAGATACTGCACAAATTAAAAGAGTGATCGCAGATATCAGGATACTTCTCCAGGAATAATTCAACTGATTTTGGCAATTTTTCTGACTCACTTTTTATATATTTACCTAAGTTCAATTCATGAAGTACGGTATTATCACAACAGGGTCAAGAGGAGATGTACAACCTTTTATTGCCTTAACATTGGGCTTACAGGAGCGGGGGTATTCGGTTGTACTGATGGCACCGGAAAATTTTAAAGACTGGATTGAAAGTCTGGGTATTCCTTTTGTTCCATTAGCAGGTAATGTGGAAGAGATCATTCAATCTCCCCAGGCTTTACATCTGCTAAAAGGGGGAAATGTTTTACGATTCTTTTATCATCTCCAGAAAATTGCAGTAAAAACATCTGTACAGGCTAATCTTATCATGTTGGAAAATTCGGAAGGCATTGATTTTTTCATTTCCAGTATTTTGCCCTTCCCCATTGTTTATTCCATTGCCGAAAAATTTAAAAAGCCTTGTGCCGGTATTTTTTTAAGTATGCCAGGCACTCCAACCCAAGAATTTCCTCATCCTGTTTTTGGGTCTTTTAACCACCGTTGGTTTAATCGGTTTTCTTATCAGGTAATGGAATTGGGTTGGTGGATGATCAAAAAAAGGGTCAATATTTTCAGGAAGCAAATTGGTTTACCAGAAACAAAGCATTGGAAAAAGTATATTTCAGATAATCCGCTTATTTTATACCCGATGAGCAGGCAACTATTGTCTCAGCCAAATGACTGGCCATCTAATACCCATGTTACCGGTTTTTTACAAATGACTCCAGCTAATAGAGACCACCATACTATGGACAAAACTCCAAAGGGATTGACAGAATGGTTGGAGAAAGGGAGTAAACCTTATTACCTGGGGTTCGGAAGCATTCCCATACCCGATACCCTATTATTTTGTAATGTGCTAAGTGATCTGCTCAAAAATCATGATTGCAGAATAGTGTTCTGCACTGGTTGGTCGCTGTTGCCGGATATGCCGGAGCATCCTAATCTTTTTGTTTGCCAATATATTAATCATGATTGGTTATTACCCAAATGTAAAGCTGCCATCTTTCATGGAGGTATTGGAACCATTGGAGCAGTTTTAAAATCAAAGATTCCAATGATCATTCTTTCTGTTTTAGCAGACCAGCCGCATAATGGGGACCTGATTGCCGGGAAAAGGCTGGGTGTCCATATTCCGTTTCGAAAATTAAGTGCAGAGAAATTATGGAATGCTATGGAGGTCACCCAAACTCAACAAATACTTGAAAGTGTTTTGGCAATTGGGCATAGTATAGTTTTGGAAGATGGAGTTACAGAGGTTATCTGCCAGTTGGAAAAATACAATGCCAGTTGAAAAAAAATTCCTGTTTCCCTCTTCAAATGGATTATCAAAGAAGAAAATGGTTTACTAACCGTTTCTATTGATTAACAAATATTACTTGTAAATATTTATCAAACAGATAAGTTGTTTTACCCTATTCAAGTGAACCAATCTTACTTTTTACATTTTTAATCTACAGTCATTGACCCTTTTTTCCATCCACTATTTCTCTCTCTCTGCTTTAGCAATATTCTCTATCCCTTTTAACAAGGCATCCGGATTAAATGAAATACTGTCAATCCCATTTTTAACCAGAAAACGGGCATACTCTGGGTAATCACTAGGCGCCTGACCGCAAAGTCCCGTATGTGTACCTGATTGCTTTGCCTTAGATAAAGTCATTTCTATTAATTGCATGACGGCAGGGTCAAAGGGACTGAAAATATCACTTAACAGTTCAGAATCTCTGTCAGCACCCAGGGTAAGCTGGGTCAGATCGTTGGATCCAATGGAAAATCCGTCAAACCTTTTTGCAAATTCTTCTGCCTGCAGGGCATTACTGGGAATTTCTATCATTACATATAGTTCCAGTCCATTTACATTTCTTTGTAACCCACATTCATTCATTACTTCAATTACTTTTTCCGCTTCGATAACCGTTCTGCAAAATGGGATCATGAGTTTTATATTGGTCAGTCCCATATCATCACGCACTCTTTTCATGGCAGCGCATTCCATTTCAAATGCGGGTTTATACAAAGGATGATAATATCTTGATGCTCCTCTAAAGCCTATCATCGGATTCTCCTCAGTAGGTTCAAACTGGTGTCCGCCCAGTAGATTGGCATATTCGTTAGATTTAAAATCACTCATTCTAACGATCACCTCTTTCGGGTAAAATGCTACTGCTATTTTAGCCGTTGCCTCAGCCAGTTTTTGAATAAAATATTCTTCTTTATTTACAAAATTGGCGGTTATCTTCCCGATCTTCTGCTTTGCGTTAGTGTCTTTTATGGTTTCAAAATACTTTAATGCCATTGGGTGAATACCAATCGAATTACTGATGATAAATTCCATCCGCATCAATCCAACCCCCGCATTTGGTAATAATGAATAGCCAAAAGCTTCGTCTGGGTGAGCCAAAATCAGCATGGCTTTTGTTTTTGTTGCGGCAATCGCAGAAATATCAATATCTATTTCTTTCCAGGTTAAGATTCCATCATAAATAAACCCGGTATTTCCTTTAGCCGTTGATACGGTAATCAATTGCCCATCCTCAATGGCTTTTGTTCCATTGCCGGTTCCTACTACTGCAATAGCGCCAAGCTCCCTCGCTACAATGGCTGCATGGGAAGTTCTTCCACCCTGATCGGTAATAATCGCTGCTGCCTTTTTTAAAACCGGGTCCCAATCCGGATCTGTTCTTTCCGTAACCAGTATTTCACCGGTATTCAATTTTAAAATTTCTTCAGGGGAATGCAGTATTCTGGCTTTACCCGTAACTATTTTATTTCCTAAACCCGCACCTGAACAGAGCAATTTACCTTTGTCAAGTAACTCATATTGTTTGAATATGGTTCGCTTTTTATTACTATGCACAGTTTCCGGTCTGGCCTGAACAATATACATTTCCCCGTCTTCCCCATCTTTAGCCCACTCAATATCCATATGGCATTTATAGTGTTCCTGTATAATGCAGGCCCATCTTGCCAGTTCTACTACTTCCATATCATTAAGAATAAACTTATTTCGTTTTTCCAGGGTGGTTTCATAATTGATTATTGCGTCTTCCGGCTTTTTGATATCATTGATCTCGACCCCGGAATAAACCATCGTTTTAGATTTACTTCCCATTTTATGAGAAATAACGGGTAGTGTAACTGAATTCATCAATGGCTTGAATACAAGGAACTCGTCAGTATTTACAGATCCTTGCACAACATTCTCACCTAAGCCCCAGGCTCCGGAAACCAATACTACTTCTTCAAACCCGGAATCAGGGTCGAGCGTAAACATAACACCCGAACAAGCCAGATCTGACCGAACCATCATTTGTACGCCAATAGAAAGTGCCACTTTCATATGATCAAATCCATTATCTACCCGGTACTGGATTGCCCGGTCGGTAAATAAAGAGGCATAACAACGCTGGCAGGCTTTGATCAGGTTTTCCTCACCTTTTACATTCAGGTAACTTTCCTGCTGTCCGGCAAAACTGGCATTGGGCAAATCTTCGGCTGTTGCACTACTGCGAACCGCAAATGATCTTCCTTCACCAACATGCAGGTTTAGTTCTCTGAAAGCAAGGGTGATATCATTTTTAAGTGATAATGGCATACTTGCTTCTAGAATCGATTTGCGTGCTTTTGTGCCAATATCACCCAGATTATTGTAGGTTTTGGTATCTAATTGCAGCAACAAATTAGTTAATAAGGGTACCAGGTTATTTTCATTTAAGAAAAGCCAATATGCATCCGATGTGATGGCAAACCCTTCTGGTATTTTGATTCCTTTTGCTGAGAGTTTGGAATACATTTCACCCAATGATGCGTTTTTACCACCTACCTGCTGAATATCGCTGATCCCTATTTCGGAAAAATGTTTAGTCGTTTTCATATACACTGTTTTAATCATTCTCGATACCAGCAAGTTAGTAGAGATATTGGGCATATTCTATGATCTGTATCAAGGTGGGTATTGACATTTAGTGATACTATTCTACTTAAAAATTGGGGATACCATTTACCTGTAATTGATATAACTTAAATAGCGACTTGCATAACATCTACGTCAGAATCTCTTGCTCAATCAAATCATTTTTTGAAACAATCAGATTATATCAAACAAAAAAGGCCAAAACCTTATCAACTAAGAGTTTCAGCCTTTGTATCGGGTAGTTTTGGCGTATTTAATCAAACAATTGGTGATTTTTAATTTATTTGTGCTTTTTAAGAAAATTTCCATATTAAGTAAATCCACCGTCTTAGAACTATTCATGCAATCATAAATCGGAAACAATTCTATGATTATTGAATATCATATTGTATTTTGTTTAAAAGGTCGTTATTTATTCAACTACTCACTAAACCAAATGCTCATGCGTAATAGTTTTTTTTCCTTTACTCTTCTGTTGCTGGTGGTTAGCCTTACTGCACAAACTAAAACTAACTGGAGCCCTCAACAATGCTTGCAACTAAAAAATATTTCTGCGACACTGGTTTCGCCTGATGGCAGTAAAATGTTATACACTGTAAGAGAAGCTATCATGACCGAAGATCGAAGTGAATATATCAATAATGTATGGTTGTGTAATTCGGATGGCACACATCACGTACAACTAACCAAAGGTGATAAAGGTGCATCGAACCCGGGTTGGAGTCCGGATGGCAAATGGATAAGTTTTACCTCATCAAGAGACGGAAAGAATAATCTATACCTGCTGCCTTTAGATGGTGGTGAAGCAGAAAAGATTACAGATGTAAAATCTGGTGTTCTTATTTATGAATGGAGTCATGATGGTAACAGTATCGCCTTTACCATGACAGATGCCCCATCAGATAAAGAAGAGAAGAATAAAAAGTCAAAAAATGATTGGTATTTTATGGATGAAGATATTAAGCAGTCTTCTTTATTTGTAATATCCACACATCATAAAGACAGCACTGGCAAATACCTTTTAAAACAAATCACCAAAGAAGATTATACGGTTACTGCCTTCAGCTGGAGTCCTAACAATCAACAGATCGCATATAGCTATGCAAAAACACCTAAGGCTAACGATGCAAATTATCAGGACATTGCCATAATAGATCTTGCTTCCGGATTGGTTAAACCAATTGCCAAAACATCCGCAGGAGAGTCTAATCCAATATATAGTCCGGATGGTAAACTCATAGTATATTATAGTACTACCGATAATGTAGATTGGTCCGGCGCCAAGTATGCAATGATATATTCAGTTGCTGATGCCAAAACCTGGAGATTGGCCGCAACACCAAATGAAGATGGAAATCTTATTGGCTGGTCACCAGACAGCAGGCAAATAATTTGGACAGAATCCAATAGAACAGTAAGCAGCATCTATCTTTTAGGCACTGATGGAAAATCAATAAGTGAATGGAGCAAGGGGGCAACCGGATTGATTGGACCTGTTTCACTCAATAGCAAAGGCACGCATGTTTCTTTTACTTTACAGACTGCATCCCAGCTTCCACAAGCGTATATCAGCCCATTGAGCAGTTATGCACCTGTAAAGCAAACCAATCTCAACGAGTCTTATCAAACAAAAGCCTTACCAAAAACAGAATTGGTTACCTGGAAAGGTGCCGATGGAAAAGATATCGAAGGACTGCTAACTTATCCACTCAATTATACGCCCGGCCAGAAAGTGCCCTTACTATTAAACGTGCATGGAGGACCAGCTGGTGTTTTTTCACAATCCTGTGTGGCAACCAATTCAGGAACCTATCCTTTGGCCTCACTTGCCGAAATGGGATATGCTATTTTGCGCCCCAATCCCAGAGGATCAAGTGGATATGGAACTGAATTCCGTACCGCCAATCGAAGTGACTGGGGAGGCAAAGATTTTATAGATCTGATGAATGGAGTTGATTATTTGATCAAAACCGGATTGGCAGATGAAACAAAACTTGGCATCATGGGTTGGAGTTATGGAGGATTTATGAGCAGTTGGACAGTAGGCCACACAACCCGTTTCAAAGCAGCTTCTATTGGTGCGCCGGTGGTAGACCTCACTCTTCAGAATTTAACAGATGATATTCCGGGGTTTTTACCATCGTACTTTAATAGTCAACCATGGGAAAACTGGCCACTATATAATGCACATTCACCAATTGAATTTGTACAAAATGTAACAACGCCGGTTTTGTTACAACAATGCGAAGGTGATCAACGAGTACCTATCAGTAACGGAATAATGTTTTATAATGCACTTCGAAGAAGAAACATACCAGTAAGAATGCTAGCAATGCCACGTCAGGCCCATGGACCAGTTGAACCAAGAATGAATTTGATCGTAATGCAAACGAATGTGGAATGGTTCTCAAAATATATCAAACCATAGATTTATTTTATCATTTTCATAGGAACTAATTTGTTTAAGGGTGTTCGCATAATAAGCGAACACCCTCAATAAATTAGTTCGAAAGTATTTCACAATTGTACAAAGTTGAAAGAATTCTTACTTGAACCAGGATGAAATCAATTTTTGTCATATAGTTATACAACTGCCCTTTTCCTCATGGATAATTTACCTAAAGATTTACATATTATAAATATGCTGCCGGTATTTAAAAGAATATCGGTTTGGGTCATACTCGTAAAACCTATATCAGCTGAATCCATCAAATTATGGGTAATCAAACTGACCAGTTCCCCCAGCTATACCACTCAGGTATGGAATGATTATTATATTGATGAAAAAGGATAACAGCCGTGGGGAAATTTGTATTGAAAGTAAGCGTATTCGGGAAAAAGTATATCCTAAAAAATCAAGTAAGGTTCTATTGAATTATACTCTTTTTATCACCTCTTATAATTGTATCCACATCATTTAATTCAAGAGAAATCACCATATCTGCTACTGTATTTTTATATTTTTTAAAATGTTCAGTCAGGATATGTGACTTATATGCTTCTATACTCGCATAATTTTCAAATACGGTAATATGTGTAGGATTTTTATTATCGCTCACAGCAATCATAGATATAACACCGGGTTCCCTTTTTAATGCGGTTTGTACCCCTTCTTTGAGTGCTAATTTATATGCATCCAATTTGTCTTCCTTTACAACAATATGAGCCACTCTTAAATAGTTGGTCGAAGATTGAGCATTTACTTCCATGTTTGAATTTACAAGTAACATAGCTAAAAGAAAGCTTAGGATTATATGTCTCATGTTAATAGTTGTTTTGTGGATCTACGAATGTACTGGTAATCTAATTTTCGGGTATTCAAAAATGTAACATTACTCTGAAAATTAAAATTACCTCACGCACCCCCCTCAGCAAAAATAAAAACCACTTACGATTTAACGTAAGTGGTTGATAATCATGGTAGCGAGAAATTTACCATTATCAAACCAATTTTGGGATGATTTCCTAGGTTTTGTCAATTTTATTGAATGATTTAATGAAAAAATCTGGAAAACAGGTAGCTTAAGTTGGGAAATTCGGTCAATCAGCAGGTTTCCTAGTCAATCAAAACTGAAAAGGCCTAGTCACAGAGAATGGATTTTACAATCAAAGCACCAGATTTTTCTAATAGCGTGGAAAATCCACGAGATTTGAACCCTTAATACCATCTCTGCTTGACCCCCAGTAACA
>CAIYKV010000257.1 GCA_903926855.1 uncultured Bacteroidota bacterium
GTATTTTTCTTTGTCGTAACTGCGTATTCTTTTTGGAGACTGATTCCTGCAATCAAAGCTGTAACTAATAAAGAATATATTAAATTGCTTGAATTTTCCCTAAAATCTCTTATTCAATATAACGGAAAATGTTTGGAAAACATGACTGCATTAGGGCTCAAAATGAGAGAAATCATATTATTCAATATTGAAACTTCTGTGGATTCAACTAAATTAGATATGGATATAAATAAAATGAAATATCTGGATACTTGCTTAATCCTTTACTAACTGCCACTTTATCAATTTCTATACCCATTTTATTATGATTGGGTCCAAAAGTGTTCAGGAAATCACCCTCACTACAGCCTATATCTAGAATATTGAGGCCAATAGACGAGCAGAATTTCATAGAATATTCATTGTCCAGAATATACATTTTTCTTCTTTTTGCTTCCAGATCTTCGTCAACCACATTTCTTGCTTGGTTATAGCCATCATAAAATTTCGGCAGATCGTCCTGATCAATTACTCCGTCCATATAAATTAGCCCACAAACATCGCATTTGACACCGTTTATAAGCTTATGCCCAATTTGATCAATTTCGAACGGGGAAGAATCGGTACTATGACAAATTGGGCAGTGCTCAATTTTATTGATCTTCAATTTTTTAGCTAGTTCATTATAAATATCCTGCATAATTCAATTTTATAGTTTATTCTTCATCCTACGACTTACTATCTTCTTCAGTTTTTTCTAATATATTTTTCTCACAAAGCGTTCCTGCTAACCTGGCGCATTCAAAAAAATCTTCTGCAATAGTTCTTGCTATTTGTAACAAGTCTGTCTTTCCATCACAATAAGCTATTAGGTTCATGATCGCTTTTACTTGCCTTTTTGTATCTTTTGTGCTAATCATTGGATAAAGACCTCTTTTCCCCATTTGAGGTTCGCACAAAATCGAAGGTTTATAAGTAAAATTAAGTTCCAGAATTTGTATACATTTTTTGATACATTCAAATGCACCTTCCAGTCCTTTAGGTGAGATAAGAGTCATATTATCGAGAGATGTATGATACTCGGGATATGTTCCATACTTTGATCGTATCAGTGATATAACCGGCAGGTCTATTCCGGGGCTACACCATTGCCGTTCGTCACTTCCTCTATCGAGAAAACTATAACGTTTGTAATTATCAACATAGTTATCCAAAACATATAAACCTACTTCGTCGGCTAATGTGTGTCCTTTTCGTGATGGAATAAATGAATAGGTTCGATCATCGCCAACACATGTTACCTGAAACCCAGCTATAACATTTTCTTTAAGTTCTTTGTACCTGTCGTTCTCACTTAAATAAGTTATAGCTCCAATCGTTTCAGGTATAAATATTAAGCGATAACTATAACGTCGATCGGTCATTTGTTGAATTTCTTTTGCCAGCGCAAGTGTAACTACAGGTCCGGACAACTCATTATTTGCCATCGAAGGATGGCAAATGTATGTAGACAGAAATATTTCCTTTTTTTCAGTCCCTTCAAAATATATTTCGCCGTAGTTTAATACTCCATCAATATGTTCCGATTCAATAACTACGTGGTATTTTTGTGGGGTCAATGAAAGCCTTTGATTATTCGTCATACAAAAACCCCATATTTTATCATAATACGAAGTAATATATGGAATAGCATCCGGCTGTTCTGGTAGTGAAAAGAGATGTTCATTTAGTTCAGCTAAGTCAACATATTTGTCAACTGCTATTGAGTACCCAACAACATGTAAATTATCATTTTTAAAATCAATTATGCGATTTCCGTTTTCATCTTCAATATAAGCCGTGGTTATTACCCATTCTTCAGGCACTTTCCAATCAAAAACCTTTGTACCTGTTCTTACACTATTGATTGTCATTTCAGGAATCACATCTTTCATAATATTCAAAGTATCCCTAACCCCTTTGCCTGTAAGGCTCCTACAAATAGGAAACAATTTATCGGCCAGATTATACATCTCTTTACCATCCATAATCTAAGGAGCAGATTGTTTTGAAACCATTAAAGTATACTTCATTTCTGCAATTTTCCAATCGTCTTCTGTATCAATATCCTGTGCTTCAAGATCTGAAGTTATAATTGGTATAGTATTTTCTGTAAAGAGTCGTTTTTGTACTAGCAGGCTCTCTGTTTTCATAAAATAATACTGCCCGCAATCGTGATAGGTAGCTGTCAAGTCCTGTGATCGTAGCAGGTAATTTTCGGGCCAGTTCATTTTTATTTTCCCATCTTCAATTTTTAAAGATCTTTGAATAGGGTAACTATACTGAACAACTGGCATTACACAATCCGCATCTGTCTTAATTAATAAATCGTTGGCGGCTTTTAATTTTGAGCTGGTAACAAATGGTGCTGTAGGATAAATACAACATAGATAATCATAAGTAATCCCAATATTCTGATATTCTTTTATGACCTCACAGATGACATCCGCAGTTGTTGAGAAGTCATCTGAATTTTTTTTTGATCGTAAAAAGGGAACATTCGCCCCAAGTTCTTTCGCCAATTTCGCTATCTCAAAATCATCTGTCGAAACCATTATTTCATCAAAACATTCAGCGGCCAATGCGGCATCGATAGAATATTTTAAAATAGGGTGTCCAGAAAAAAGTTTTATATTCTTTTTGGGAATACGTTTACTACCACCCCGGGCAGTAATAATGGCAATTTTTTTCAAAATAGGCTATTTATACTCTTTTTTCAGCAAGGAAATAATATATGAATTCCAATATTTTCCATCTTCATAACAATTTTCTCTTAAACACCCGTCTACAACAAAAGAAAATTTCTCTTTGAAAAAGGTTAATTTTTGCTCATCAAATTCGTAAAGTTCCATCCATATCTTATTAAGATTAAGATTATTATATGCATATTCTAGGAGTAACCTAGCAGCTTCCTCAGCATATCCCTCATCGTCAATATATTTTTCTTCATAACCTATATAAAATGAAAAATCGCCAGCCCGGTTAATCCAATTAATATATAATATTCCGCCTGCTCCTATCGGCATCTTTGTTTCAATATCCTCTATAATAAACATAAAATCATTTGGGCTCTTGTTAGTTCTTTCTAGCCATAATTCCTGATTAACTGAATTCAGTTCACGCACTTCCCTGAAATTTCTGCGAAACTTTGGATTATTTCTCCAGTCCTTTAAAGTTTCTAGATCCGATTTTTCTACCGCCCTTAAGCCGGTTTTTTTTCCTTTGATCATAATTCTAAATTCATACTAGTAAAATGTTGTCCCTGCTTAATATTCTCTACAACTTTTTTTCCAATTAGGCTACCCATCATATATGGAGGAAACCCATTGTCAGGTATTGGTCGTAATGCCTCTACATCCATTTCAGTAAGAATCTCTCCTTTATTGATATCCCTTACTGCCCGCAAACATCTTCTTTGAACTATTAAAGATTCCTTTTCATTTTCTTCCACACGTTTTATACCATCACCAAGAGAAGCATACAGTTCATTGGACCTATCTACCATTTCTCTCCATGTTTGTGGATTCATAGCAAATTTATGATCCGGACCCTCATTTGAATTATCGTCTGTAAAATGCTTTTCAATTACTCTTGCCCCAAGTGCAACAGCTCCTAATACAGTTGCGTGCCCACTAGTATGATCCGACAAACCCAAAATAGAGTCAGGGTATTTTTTCCGGAATTCAAGCAAAACATTCAGATTAACATATTTGAAATTATGTTTACTCCCGGTATAATTGGTGTTACACTGCATCAATACAATATCTTTTGTAATTGTCTGTAATGCAATCATAGCCCGTTCAACATCTTCCATCTCAGAAGCTCCTGCTGCAATCAATACAGGCTTTCCCTTTTTTGCAATATATTCAATCATTTCAATCCAGGTAATATCACCAGATCCTATTTTATACAAATTTACATATGGGTCAACGCTATCAACAGATTCAAAATCATATGGGCTGGTAAAGTATTCGATTCCAACAGAATCGCATTTATCTTTTAATTGTTTGGTCCAGTCAAAAGAAATACTTGCATCCTCGTATACTTCGTATACAGGTTTTTTCCAGCTAGCCTGGTGGGATAGCTGACCACCTAATTCTTTAAATCCCACATTACTAACAATTTTCTTAGCTTGAAAATTTTGAAATTTTGCAGCACTTGCTCCTGCTTCTTTTGCAAGTTCTATTAGCTTAAATGCCCGTTCAATAGATCCGTCATGATTAGCACCTATATCAGCAATAAAATATAGGGGTTTATTATCCCCGATTTCGATCCCATTAATATTAATATTCATTTTGATTCCTTATTTGTTAAATGCATTGTTATAATCTAGTCTAAATTGATACATCCCATCAAAAAAATCAGGAACGTTTCCAAGCGTTTCTGAAAGAAAGTCGGTATTTAATGTTGTATTGTTTGGTCTGATTGCTTTGAATTTACTTTCATTAATAGAACATGCTTGAATTATTTCAGGGTCAAAATAAAACATTTTTGCGATTTCCTGTAAGAATGCATATTTACTGATAAAATTATTTGAGGCAACATTGAGTATCCCCGAAAAATTTAGTGTTACAAGCTTAAATAATACTTCTGCAAATTGTTTTGTGTAAACCGGGTTAAAATGAACATCATTAAATCCTGATATTATAGCGTTTTTTTTGAGATTATTAATAGCCCATTCTGCTAGTGAGTTACTTTTGGGCAAATGAAATCCGTAAATATTGGTTCTGAGAACCATGCTATTATTGAAAAGCTTTAATGCCTGCAATTCGCCATCAAATTTACTTTTTGCATAATAGTTCATTGGCTCAGGAACATCTGTTTCTTTGTAATTACCTTTTATTCCGTTAAATATGGAATCTGTTGATGTATAAACGAGCTTTGATGATGGCGAATAAATTGAAATTTGTTTTACTACCAGATCCAAGTCATTTCGATCCAAAAAATGGCCAAGAAACTTTTCAAAGACTTTGATTCGATCACATTTCATTGCTACTTCCATCTCATTCAAGTCATGCACGATCTTGGAATAACTAGGAATAAGATCAGAATCCCCAAACAACCACATGATAGCAACCCAAACATTCTAAACATGA
>CAIYKV010000258.1 GCA_903926855.1 uncultured Bacteroidota bacterium
CAAAGCTCCAGTTCACTGCCTCGTTCCGTTAGTACCGGTATGATAGATCAGTTGGAATCACAGAAAGTAGATAATGGGTATGGTGAAATCATCTCAAAAATCACAGATATTACCGGGAAGCCTTTGAAATACACCATCAATAAAACCATGATGCGTATTGACCTTCCTGCGCAGTTGAAACCCGGACAAAAAATCGTTTTCAATATTGACTGGTCCTATAAAGTATCCAATAAATCAGTCATGGGCGGAAGAGGTGGATATGAAATCTTTTCTGAAGATGGCAATGCTCTTTTTACTATGACACAATGGTTCCCAAGATTATGTGTGTACAGCGATTTTCAGGGATGGCAGAATCACCAGTTTGCCGGAACAGGAGAGTTTGCACTGGCATTTGGTAATTATACCGTTGCAATTACTGTTCCCGCTGACCATGTAATCATGGGTACCGGAGAGTGCCAGAATTATGAACAAGTATTATCACCTGCTCAACAGGCACGCTGGGCAAAAGCGCAGGTAGCCAAAGAACCTACAGAAGTAGTTACCCTGGCCGAAGCAGTGGCAGCAGAAAAGCAAAAAAGTAAGCAAAAGAAAACCTGGATATTCAAAGCCCAGAATGTGAGAGATTTTGCATGGGCTGCCAGCCGCAAATTTGTTTGGGATGCAATGCCTGCTTATGTAGAGGGAAAGAAAGTTATGTGTATGAGTGCTTATGCAAAAGAAGCGTATGGCCTGTATCGTAAATACTCAACCAAACTGGTAGCGCATACTATTAAAACCTATTCTAAATTTTCTATTCCCTATCCTTACCCAGTAGCACAAAGTATTGAAGCCAATAATGGGATGGAATATCCAATGATTTGTTTTAATAACGGACGTACCGAAAAAGATGGTACGTATAGCGAGAATACAAAAAATGGAATGGTAGGCGTAATCATTCATGAAGTAGGGCATAATTTCTTCCCGATGATTGTGAATAGTGATGAACGCCAATGGACATGGATGGATGAGGGTTTGAATAGTTTTGTAGAATACCTCACAGAAGAACTGTATGATAATAAATTTCCTTCACGTCGTGGGCCAGCCTGGGGAATCGTAGATTATATGAAGTCGCCAAAGGAACAACTGGAGCCGATCATGAGCAATAGTGAAAATATTATCAGCCTGGGTTCGAATGCCTACGCGAAACCATCAGCGGGTCTGAATATTTTACGTGAAACCATTATGGGCCGTGAGCTATTTGATTATGCATTTAAGGAATATGCAAGGAGATGGGCTTTCAAACACCCTACACCTGCAGATTTCTTCAGAACCCTGGGTGATGCGAGTGGCGAGAACCTGGATTGGTTCTTTAGAGGTTGGTTTTTTGGAATTGAACCTTGTGATATTTCTATTGATAGCGTTCGTCATGCCGTATATGATCCCAACGCTACTGCTTCGGCAGGCGGTGGAGGTTTTGGAGGAAGAGGCGGGGCAAGACCCGGTGGATTTGGCGGTGGTAATGGGCCACGTGGAATTGCCAAACCATTGGTGAATGCCTTCGAAGACATTTCAAAAGTTCGTAACCGTACAGATAAAAATATTGTATTCTTAACAGATGCAGATACCAGCCTTCGTGATTTTTATTGGAAATATGACAGAGGTTTGGAGCCTTATGATTCTGTAACCAAACTTCCGGCACCTACTCCAGGAGCAGCAACTGCTCCTGAGCCATTGACTGATGCGGAAAAAGAGAAATACGGTAACGTACATTTATACGAGATCAGTTTCAGCAATAAAGGGGGTTTAGTAATGCCCATTATTGTAGAGTTTACATTCGCAGACGGAACCAAAGAAACTGAAAGGATTCCAGCTCAGATATGGAGAAAGAATGAGAAAAACGTGACAAAATTGTTTATGACAAAACAAAAAGCCGTAAGTATCCAGCTTGACCCAATGAAAGAAACAGCAGATATTGATGAAAGCAATAATAGCTGGCCAAAAACAGATGTTACTGATAGATTTTCATTATTCAAAGGCAGGGTTGCCGGCGGACGTGGTGGTGGCGGTGGTGCCCAGGGTGTAAACCCGATGCAGGCTGCACAAAAAAAATAGGCTATCAAAACAAAATATAAAGCCACTTGATTAATTTCAGGTGGCTTTTTAAATACTATTTATGAGGAAAATATTTCTTGTCAGTTGCTGGCTTCTGTTGATTACTTCAGCTTTTGCCGGTACCGTAGATACAGTATCTATTTATAGCAAGGCACTAAAAAAAGAAACTCGTTTTGTAATCATAACCCCATCAGGCCAAAAACAGAAAGCTGATCATTTGCCCGTGGTATACCTGCTTCATGGGTATAGTGGTAACTATAGCAGTTGGTTGCATGATGCACCTCAACTGATTGCTAAATCAGATGAACTGAATATGATCCTGGTTTGTCCTGATGGCGGGTATAGTAGCTGGTATTTTGATAGTCCGGTAGATAGTACATTTCGTTATGCAACTTATATTACCAAGGAGTTGATACCTTATATCGACCAAAAATATCCAACCATCCCGGATAGAAAACATCGGGCTATTACTGGACTAAGCATGGGTGGCCATGGTGCTTTTTACCTGGCTTTTCTTCATAAAGACCTGTTTGGCGCCGCCGGAAGTATTTCGGGCGGGGTAGATATACGCCCTTTTCCAAAAAACTGGCAATTAGACAAAGTATTGGGTAATCAGGAAGAGCATAAAGAAAATTGGGAAAAGAATACGGTGATTAATCTGGCAGATCAATTAAAAAATGGGGAGCAAAAAATAACTTTTGATTGCGGCACTGCCGATTTTTTTCTGGTGGTTAACCGAAATCTACACCAGAAATTACTTGACAAAAACATAGACCATGATTATGCAGAGCGACCCGGACAGCACAATAAAGCGTATTGGGGTAATAGTATTGATTATCAGTTGTTGTTTTTTAAAAAATATTTTACAGAGAAATAATCGTGGCAAATTTAATTTTCTAATAGTAATAGACATACTCAACTCAATTCTCACTAAATAAAATCTGTTCAATGAAACGATTTGTATCCCTGCTTTTTTGGATTTTGCTTGCGGGCTCTGTCAGGGCTGCGCAGGTTGATTCGATTGCTATATTTAGCAATAGCATGCATCATACCATTAAAACAGTAGTAATTACACCGTCCAATTATTCAAAAGAAAAAATGAAGAATTTCCCGGTAGTCTATATGTTACATGGGGCAGGGGGGAGTTATTCTAACTGGATAAAATATGTTCCACATATTCAGAAACTGGCAGATGATTTTCAGATGATCCTGGTTTGTCCTGATGGGGCTTCCACCAGTTGGTATTTTGATAGTCCGATTGACAGTAGTTTTCGGTATGAAACATTTGTGGGTACAGAAGTACCTCAATACATAGATGCGAATTACAGAACCATTGCAGACAGGAAGGCCAGGGCGATTATGGGATTGAGTATGGGTGGACATGGCAGTTTGTTTCTGGGATTTCGCCATTCCGATATTTTTAGCGCCTGTGGAAGCACCAGTGGCGCTTTGCATGTATCCGTTATAACAAAAGGATATGGAGTTGAATTGAGATTAGGGGATACAGCAGTTAACCGGAAATACTGGCATGACTGGAGTGTATTGAATGTAATTGATCAGTATCCAAAAGACTCACTGGCTATTATAATGGATTGCGGCACCGAGGACCGGGTATTGATGATGAACCGGATGGTCCATGAAAAAATGCTGAAACTGAAAATTCCGCATGATTATATCGAGCGGCCGGGTGAACACAATTGGAAATACTGGAACAATTCAGTGGATTACCAGCTTTTCTATTTTTACAAGTATTTTCGAAAAACTTTGGGAGAATCTGGTAAATAAAAAAACAACCCAATTCAGAGTTGCTTTTTTATAATACAGAATTTACAGTGAACGCCCCAGAATTAGTCACTGTACCTGCCTCCTGCATTAATCCAATCAGTAATCTTTTTCTTATCGGTAGTTGATAATTGTCCCCCCTGTGGCATAAAGCTAGGGTTGCCATCTACAGCCCTGGCCTTAATTCTGTCACCACTGCTGGCAATAACACAATCAATAGTGAAATCTTTGCCACCGTTTGCAGAAGCGCCAGAATGACAACTAAAGCAATTAGTTTGCATCATTGTTTTTACAGCTGCAAATAATGGTCCGGAAGCATTTTGAACAACTGTAAAACTGGTCGTTTTAGAGCAACCCGCTCCATCTTTGACAGTTATGTTAACTACGCCTGGGGCTACATTAGAAATGATATTTGAAACCTGAAAATTAGTACCATCAATACTATACGTAAAGCCAGTACTTCCGGCAGCTGTCACAGTTACAACTCCTGTTCCACAGGCATCTGATTGTGTTGCTGTGGCAGAAAGGGTAATCGTTTTTCCTGCACAAGGGTCTGTTGTTCCACCCGGATTTGTTGTAGTGGTTGTTGCGCTGGAACCGCTTCCGCTTTTACTACAAGCAAATAAAACTAATATTCCAATACAGGTAATTAATGATAAAGGTATTAGCAGTCTGTTTTTTTTCATAAGATAGTATTCAATGGTTAATTCAGGATACGATCCTATTTCTTTACAGGTTGCCTGAGTTGCAAAGAAAAATTAACACCGAAACTACTTAGTTTGATATTTCCCAAGCCTACACCACCCATTGGTATTTTTGCATACGGTTCAACTTCTAATAGCAGGTGATCATTTACCCGACTCGCAAATCCGGCAGAAATATTGGCAATGGATAAAACATGTGTATCTGATGATCGGTAAGAATAGTTTTTTATGGTAGGCTGACCATTGTAATAGAAATCGTAATTATAATTTTCTCTTGACATAAAATAAGAACTCATCCCGGTACTCAGAAAAAAAGTATGGTTGCTTTTGGTATTGAATGTATACCTGAAAAGAAGCGGTATATCCCACATACGGCAATACCCATCTACTGTTTCGATTGTATATTGACTGATCCATGAACCTTTTGGTGCAGTAAAATCGCCACCAGCTACTTTATAATTTTTCTGTGTATAGATAGCACCCGTATGAATAGATATATTGTCAGAAAAATGATAACCCGCCATAATGCCAATATTATATCCAGGGCTATGATCGTATACGAATTTTACATTGCTTTTATCGATGCCTGCCAATATTCCAATGCTCCATGGCTTAGTTGATTTTCTTTTTTTCGATATAGTTGTAGTATTTGTGGGGATATTTTCTTTAGAGATATCTTTGTTAACAGAACTGTCTTTTTGATCCTTGGCAACCTCAGTTTCATTTTTATTAACAGAAACAGGCATTTCTGGTTGACTATCTTTTACCTCATTTACTTCCGGTACTGTTGAATTTTCAATTGACGCCTGATTTTGTAAAGCCTCAGATGAAAGGGTAGGATTGCCTGATAAATTCTTTTTAATACTATCTCTCTCAAAATTTGTTTTTTCGTGGTTTGTTAGTTTAAATCTGGGAGAAGAATTGGTTTCAAGATTGCCCGACTGATCAACCTCTTTTTGGAGTGTTTCAGTAATCGGATTTCGGGCCTCTTTTGTATTTAATTTATTGGATGCAGAAATGGGAGCAGCTAAGGTGGTTGGCTTTATAGCATTATGTTTTCCAGAATTATACATAATGCCAATACTACCTGCAATGACAACAGGAATTAGCCACCAGAAAATTAAAAATCTCCTCTTTTTTTCAACAGGCAATAGTTCATCCAGTTTTGCCTGCATCGATTCCCAGTCAGGATTGCCCGGAGCATCAAAGCCTTCGGCGGCATCACTGCTTAAACGGTCAAGATCCATATCGTCGCCCGGATTATACATATGCTTTTTTATAGTCAGTTTGTTGGGTAATTAATTTTCTTAAATTATTTCTCGCCTTCGAAAGATTTGATTTAGATGCACCTACACTAATTTTTAACATAGCAGCAATCTCTTCATGATTATAACCCTCCATTACATAAAGATTAAATACAGTCCTGTATACAGGAGATAAATTCCTAATGGCCTCAATGATCTCCCTATACATCATTTTGTCAATCCCTGTTTCCTGCGTAGCAATTACAATATCGGTTTCAGGACTGATATCCAGACTAATCAGTTTTAATTGCGTGCGGCGTAAATAATCAATGCAGGTATTGATGATGATCCGTTTAAACCAGCCCTTCAACAAAGCTTCTGTTTCACCCACCCGGCTTCCATCGAAATGAGAAATGTTTTTATATAGTTTAACGAAAGATTCACTTACCAATTCTTCTACTTCTTCTGTTTTGTTAACATATCGGTATGCGATCTTTGTAGCATAGTTAATTAGCCTATGATATAATTCACGTTGGCTAATCCGATCGTTTTTACAACAGCCGGCAATAAGGGTCGATATGTGAGTAATTTCAAGGGGCAATTGATTTCTATAAACAGTTTTGGTCAATCCAATGGCAGTTTGGATGTTACTATCAGACAATACGTGATTGGAAATAATTTGGTTGCCGCTGGAAATAATTTTTTTCGAAAATTATCAAAAATTCAAAAAAATATATAATTGGTTTGTAATCAGTCGCTTATCACTGAATAACGGATTTCTTCTTTGCTGCTTTCTGACCAAAAGTTGGTGCAGGTACAATTTTGGGTAGTAAGGGCCCTGCATTTCTATTCGTGGTGGTTGTGTCGGATACTTTGTTTAATTTTTTCATGGGATCATCTCCCGGGTCCTGTAAAATATCCAATACATAATTTTCAACCTTGATCAGGTTGCCATAATCAGGATTATAATACTTCCAGGGGCCGTTTTTGATTGACTGTCCCTCTGTTTTTACAACCACTTTTTCAAAATGATCTGCGTTAACAGGATCCTGTACGATTATCGTATCGTATGCTTTATCGGGGTTCGAAGGTGGTCTCCAGGATTCTTCGCGTTCCAAACCTGCCAGGGTAAAATAGAGGCATCTGCCGCTTTTATTACCCCATTTAAAATTTTCTTCTGCCAGTTTATCCCCCATCAGGTTAAATTTTCTCCATAATCCTTCTTTCTTATCATTTATGAAAACACCTTCTTCTTCAAAACCCGGGTTACCCCTGAGTGGGTCAACATGTACAATCCATTTTCCCTGCTTTAGCCCCTTCACATCCGTGCAATTCAGGGTGTCCTTGAATATGCCAATTTTATAAGTTACACATTGGCTATGGCCAAAATAACCTAATAACATGAGCAATATGAACATCCGGTATCGCATAACGATTGAATTGATAATACGAATTTACCGATATTTTGGGGATTAGTGGTAGGTCATTGGGTCATTGGTCATTAGTTCATTTTTTTGAGAATCCATAGATCCTGGCCCCCAAGTTTGTGAGGGTTTGCGTTGCCGGGATAATATTCCAGAATAGTAAACCAGGGGCTAACCATTTTTTTGAAATGAGTCTGGTTGTGGTAAGTGGACATCATTCTATGACCTTGCCGGGCATATGATTTAGTAAAGATTCCCTTCCTGGCAAATTTTCTTTTTTCACCAGGTAACAAATCCGGAAGATAAAAATCACCTTGGGTGCTGAGCAGCAATACCCCATCTTTCTTTAAGATACGTGCAAGTTCATATATCCAGTCAACTTGTTGATCTGTGTCAATATGGGTAAGGACAGAAATTCCGTAAACCAGGTCAAATATGGAATTGGAATAGGGAGTAGGGATAAAGCTGTTAACGGTAGTAAAACTGATACCTGGAATATGTGTTTTGTTCCATTGGATTCGCTCTTCATTACTATCACATCCATAAAATACAGCGCTAGGATAAACAAGTGGTAAATGCCTAATGATTCTTCCTACTCCGCAACCCCAATCCAAAACTACGGGCATTGGTTCAGGCAGATAATCTTTTGTCCATTCCCGTATTTCTCTTGCAGCCAATGCCCCATCTTCAATAAATTGCCGATACTTGAGTTGATAAGTCTCATACAAATCATAATCTGATGGAAGGCTAATAGAAGGATTATTTTTCCTGTATAGATCATTGGCCTTTTTTTGCTGAAACTGTGTAAACCGAAAAAGGAACTGGTCAAGCTTTCCGGCCAGACCAAACTGGTAAATACAATATTTAAGCAGGGGTTTTAGTAAATGCATTTTGGGTTTTGAAGCATCTTTATTTGATCAGGCCCGCCATTTTTTCAGCGTGTAGAATCGATAGTCCATTCTGTAAATCCAAAGCTTGTATGCTCCCGATATGGATGTTTTTCATTAGTATATCAATCCGGTTGCCTTGTTTTAATAATTGAATCCTCCCTTTAAAAATACTTCCTTCGGGTAATAAGATAAACTACTCCAGTTTGCGAAGTTTTTCTTTACGGCAAGCTGCTTCTTTTTCATTTTCAATAATGATCAATCGGATTTGATGATCTATATTTTCAATGATCAGTGTATCCAAGTGGGAAAGAGGGAATTGGATCATTTAGCTTCCAATATTTTTTTTATTTCCAAAAGAATAGGATTCCAGCCTTGTCCGCCGTTATAAGATTCTGCATACCTTCTTTCTCCATCGGCAACACTGCTATAATCTCCCTGCGAAACTAGCAAGATGGTTTCTGCATTTTCTTCTGATAAATCATAGGTTACAGTCAGGTAGTTTTCCGGAATATCTTCCATAGTGGAATTCGGATCAAAAACCGTATACACAAGAGATATGCCTGGTTTAATACTAACAATATTCCCTTTTACAAAAATCATTTCTTTTCCTTCATAACTGCCTTTCCATAGTAAGGAACTTCCAGGTTGCCAGTCAGAAACGGTTTCACATCCAAACATATATTTTTTGGTTTCTTCGGGATTGGTCAATGCATTCCATACCTGCGCAACAGGGGCTTTGATGTTAATACTGTTTTGTATGAATAAAGGAGTTAGCATTTTATAACGATTTAAATAGGATAGTAAAATACGGGTTTTCTATATTAGAATAATAGGCGGATAAATATTTTGAGAGAATGCAGAATATTTGGGTGTTTACTTACAAAACTATTGGCATTCAGATTTTTTATACAAAAACTACAAGGCAAGGTTGGCAGGTCAAATTTGTAGCCACCAATTAGAGAAAATAGTATCTGTATCAAATAATACTTCCTGCCCAATCATAGGGGTAAGCAGGGGGATTCCTTTATTGGCAGCCATAACCCTGATAATAGGCGCATCCCAATCATGGTTGGCTAAAGCGAATTTAGCCCAGTGTACGGGCATTAATTTCTTCGCCCTGAGATCTTCTGCAGCTTGTATCACTTCTTCCGGCATCATGTGAATGTATTTCCAGCTTTTATCATACTGACCACATTCCAATATAACCAGATCAAAGGGGCCATAGGTATTTCCGATTTCCTTGAAATGCGTATCATAACCTGAATCGCCACCCAGAAATAATGTATGCGTAGGTGTCATGAAAATAAATGAGGTCCAGAGCGACTGGTTTCGTTTCAATCCTCTTCCGGAAAAATGCCTGCCTGGGGCTGTTATTACTGAAAAGCCCTGGTCTAACTGAATTGGCTGATACCAGTCTTTTTCAATAACCCTGTAGGGCGCATATCCCCAATGTATTAAATGTGTGCCAGTACCCAGGCCGGTGATCACCTGTTTGATTTTGGGTTGTAAGGATAAAATAGTTTTATAATCCAGGTGATCCCAATGATCATGAGAAATAAAAAGATAGTCAATTACGGGAATATCTTCAACAGTGTACACATCTGTACCAGCAAAACTTCGGGTAGTAAACTTCACAGGAGAGGCTGCGCCACTGAATACAGGATCTACCAGAATTTTCTTGCCGTCTACCTGCATAAAATAAGAAGAGTGCCCAAACCATACCAATATATTTTTGTCCGGATCAAGGGTATGCAGGTTCGTCTTTTGAGAAGGAATCATCCCGGGAGGTTTTGCTCTCTTGCTTTTCTGAAAGAAAAATTCTTTCATTACAGCATAATAGCTAACTCCTTCTGTAAGATCAGGAGTATAGTGCAGGTTTTGAAATTTGCCTTCCCTGAAATTAGGGGATGTCAAAATTTTTTCGGCTTCGGATCCCTTCCCGATTTTTCCAAATTTCGGATGCCTCAAAAAAGAAAATATTGATAAGACAATAACAAGAATGATAAATAAACTGATCCACATAACTTACTAATTTTCGCCAACCCGTAACCCCAATACGTTACCTTTCCCTTATTTCTGCGCCTTCTTAACCGATTCCAAATACACTGCGCTATCTCCCTTTGGAATACTTAATGATACCCATTCTTCGTTTTTTGAAAGTCTTCCCAGGTAAACAATCTGTCCAACATGGTAAGGATAATGTGCCAATTGTCGCAATATGGCATCGTACACCAGTAAAGGCTCAGTTCTAATCGTAATGGTTTTGCTAAGGTCTTCGGGAGTGAGACTTTCCAATGTTTTCAATAAACAGTTCCATCCTTCATTCCAGAACGATACGATATCCTGTTTGCTGCATGTTATCTGTTCAAATTCGGCATCTCTTTTTCTCCATTCTTTTTCTCCGTCTTCGGTTAAAAAATTTGTCCATCTGCTTAGCATATTCCCATACATATGTTGCACGATCACAGCAATGCTGTTACTTTCTGAAGAGGGTTGGTAGAAAAAAGCATCATCCGTAATCTGTTCAAATGTTTTATCGCCCAGTTCTTTATAGTATTTGAACCGTTTAATAGCGTCTTTTAAAAATCCTTGTTCGAATGACATGAAATAATATTTTTTATTTAGTTAGCTATTTTTTGAAAACTGTGTAGCACCCTGGCACAGAGTCGATGATAATCCCTTTCGAAATAGGTAATTATTAAAAAAACAAAGTAACAACCGTTGGGTTGTAGAAAACAGTAGTAAGACTATTTAAAAACCAGCAACCGAATCATCGCCACGCTTATCAGCTGCAGTTTCTCTTTTACCATTGGGTAGAATGCGAATCGCTTCTGTTCTGCCGATAGCAGCTCTTTCTGAGATCTTATATCCCATAGCCTGTAATTGTTTTTTTACATCTGCATCAAAATCTTTTTCTACCATTACTTCATCCGGTAACCATTGGTGGTGGAATTTGGGTTTATTAATGGCATCGTCTGCATTCATGGAAAAATCAATGATATTCACTATTGCCTGATAAACAGATGTAGGAATGGTAGTACCACCAGGAGTTCCCACCACAACATAAGGTTTATTATTTTTCAGGATAAGGGTTGGAACCATCGAACTCAGCATTCTTTTTCCCGGCTGAATACTATTGGCTTCGCCGCCTACAGCTCCATACATATTGGGCGCACCGGGTTTCACACTAAAATCATCCATCTCATTATTCAATATAAAACCTGCTCCACCAACCACGGTTCTGCTTCCATATCCACCATTGAGTGTATACGTAACAGATACCATATTACCATCATCATCCATGATGCTGATATGCGTGGTTTCTTCACTTTCTTTAATTACACCCGCTTTTACTGATGTGCTACTACCTGCTTTATCCGGAGTATAATCACTCATTCTTTTGGCGAGATAAGTTTCATCTATCAGTGTTTTAACAGGCACATTATAAAAATCAGGATCACCCATATGTTCAGCCCTGTCGGCATAGGCACGTCGTTCGGCTTCTATCATCAATTGTACGCTCTTTACAGTTTGAAAACCATAACTACTTACCGGATATTTCTCAATCATCTTCAACATTTGCGCAATCAGTATACCGCCACTGCTGGGTGGAGCAAAACTGATAATATGGTGTCCGCGATAATCGAATTCAAGCGGACTGCGCAATTTGGCAGTATAATCTTTCAGGTCATCCAACGTAATAATTCCATTCCCCCTTTGCATTTCTTCCACAATCAATTTGGCAGTTTCTCCTTCGTAAAACCCTTTGGCACCTTCTTTTTGTACTCTTTTTAAAGTAGCAGCCAATTCTTTCTGAACAAGTGTATCACCTGCTTTCCATTTATTCTCTTTTACAAAAGCGGTTGGTCGGGTGCTGTATTTGATAAATGATTCGCGGGTACTGTTTAATCCTGCTGCCTCTCTTTCTGAGATCACAAATCCTTTTTCAGCGAGATCAATTGCCGGTTGTATCAGTTGTTTAAAAGGGAGTTTTGCATAATCCAATGTCGCAAATAGTCCTGCAATGGTTCCTGGTATGCCGGATGCCAGATGACCAGTTTGAGATAAGGCCATTTGTACGTTTCCGTTTTTATCCAGGTACATGTCCCTGCTGGCTTTGGAAGGAGCAGCTTCGCGGTAATCGATGCCAATCAATTCACCATTTGATTTGCGAGCGAGTAAAAAACCGCCTCCGCCAATATTTCCCGCACCCGGGTATACTACGGCCAGGGCTAATTGCATCGCAATCGAAGCGTCAAAAGCATTTCCCCCTTTTTTCATTATAGCAGCACCTATTTCACTGGCGAGTGGATGGGCACAGCTGACAGCAGCCTTATTAAATTCGCCTTTTTTGACGATTGAATATTTATACGGATCAACGGTCTTGCCTGCACCTACAAAAGAAGGGACCGACTGGCTGTTCACTGACTGAATACAGCCAGCTGCCAATAGCAGAATAACAATTTTTCTCATGGCAGAAAATTACAGTTTTTTATAACAAAATGATGTGAATTGATAGGTGTAAAATAAAAAACAGTCAATTCGGTGGGAGTACTTTGTTTCTTAACTACATTCACAAATCATTTATATGTATATGAAAAAAGTAACATTTGTAATCATTATTTTGTTTCTTTCAGTGGCATCTATTGCGCAAGGGTTGCAGAGTCCTGAACAATACCTGGGCTATAAAATTGGCACCCGTTATACCCGGCACCATAAAATCGTTGAGTACTACCGTGCGGTTGCCCAGGCGAAACCGGACATGGTGAAGATTGAAAAATATGGAGAAACCAATGAAGGCCGTGAATTGATTCTTGCCTTTGTAGCTTCTCCCGAGAATCTGCAAAAACTGGAAACCATCCGGAACAATAATCTCGGGTTAGCGGGCTTACAAAAAAATAAGTCAAATACTTCTATCAATCAGTTACCAACTATTGTATGGCTGAGTTATAATGTACATGGGAATGAAACTTCTTCTTCTGAGGCGGCTTTACTCACTTTATATGCATTAGTAGATCCATCTAATACACAAACCAAAGAGTGGTTAAAGAATACGGTAGTAGTGCTGGATCCCTGTATCAACCCGGATGGGAGAGACAGGTATGTGAACTGGTTCAATTCTATGGTAGGTAAAGAAATGAATCCGGATCCGGTTGCCAGAGAGCATTCTGAACCCTGGCCCGGAGGAAGGTCGAATCATTATAATTTTGATCTCAATCGCGACTGGGCCTGGCAAACACAACTGGAAACCCAGCAGCGAATGAAAAAATATAATCAATGGTTACCTCAGGTGCACGTGGATTTTCATGAGCAGGGTATCAATGGTCCATATTATTTTGCCCCGGCAGCAGATCCTTTTCATGAAGTGATTACCCAATGGCAGAAAGATTTTCAATTAATGATTGGTAAGAATAATGCCAGCTATTTTGATAAAAATGGATGGTTATTTTATACCAAAGAAAGATATGATCTGTTATATCCTTCCTATGGAGATACTTACCCGATTTATAATGGTGCCATTGGCATGACTTATGAGCAGGCAGGCGGAGGAAGGGCAGGATTGGGCATTATTAAGGCGGATGAAGATACATTAACTCTCTTAGACAGAGCAACCCACCATTTTACCACGGGTTTATCTACTGTAGAAACAGCATCTCGCAATCATGATAAGTTACTGGAAGAATATCGTAAATTTTTTGAAGATGGAAGAGCCGGTAAAGTGGGCGAATACAAAACTTATGTGCTTACTTCTTCTAACCTGAACCGTATCAAGGCTGTTTGTAAATTATTGGATCGGAACGGTATTGAATATGGTTCCATATCCAATAAAAATTTCCATGGATTTAATTACACAAATGGTAAGGATGATGCCTATACCGATGAAGGTTACCATATTGCCGTAAGTGCTTACCAGTCAAAAGCGGTTATGGCCAAAGTACTGCTGGAGCCCAAAACAGTGGTAACAGATTCCAATACCTATGATATTACGGCCTGGTCATTGCCTTATGTATATGGTGTGCAGGGATATGCTGTAAAAGAGAAACTGGAGGTGAGTAATGGATGGAAGGATCCATCAATAATCACGGAAGTGAGTTCAAACTATGGATTAATCGTGCCTTACCAGTCGTTTAATGCTGCACAACTCATGACTCATTTGTTGAAGAACGGAATAAAAGTAAGGTTTGCAGAAAAGCCCTTTGTGTATGAAGGTAAAAACTATGACAGAGGCACCCTGATCATACTCCGAATCAGTAATCCCGATAACTGGAACCATATTACCAATGCCGCATGTAAAAAATTCAATATTCAAGCTGTGGCAGTGGAAACAGGTTTTATGGATAAAGGATCAGATTTTGGATCACCTGATGTAAAGATCATTCGAACCGATTATAAAGTAGCTATGTTATCCGGAGAGCAAACTTCTTCATTGGGTGCCGGGGAAGTATGGCATTTCTTTGAAAAGCAACTCGATTACCCGATTACGCTGATTAATGTGGCAGATCTGTCCAGAGCCAACCTGAAAAATTTCAATGTCTTGATCATTCCTGATGGCAATTACAGAACCCTTACTGATAAGACCAGTTCCGATAAATTGAAAGATTTTGTACGCGGTGGAGGAAAACTCATTGCTATTGATAATGCGGTAAACAGTTTGGCTTCGGCAGATTGGGGTATTAAAGCCAAAGAAGATAAATCGGAAGATAAATCCGAGTACGCAAGCCTGAAGAAATATGCGGATAGGGAAGGACAATCACTGGCTTCCTCTGTAGCCGGATCCATTTTTAAACTTGAACTGGATAATACACATCCATTGGCATTTGGATTCCCTAATTATTATTTCACCCTGAAAAAAGATGCCGACTTATTTGAGTTCTTAAAAGATGGATGGAATGTGGGCGTGATGAAAAAGGATGCGTATGTAGCCGGATTTACTGGTATTAAAGTAAAACCTAAATTGAAAGATGGGCTGGTATTTGGCGTTCAGAACATGGGTAGCGGAACTGTGGTATACCTGGGAGAAGATCCCCTTTTCCGTAATTTCTGGGAAAATGGTAAATTATTATTCAGCAATGCGGTTTTTCTGGTTGGACAATAAATAAATAAATTAATATCCTACCTAAATTGCCAGTGGAGCCCCCAAATCAGGTGCTCCCCTGGCAATTTAGCAATAAGACCATTAAACAATTAATCTGTCCAACCAATTTTTGTTCAACGGTTCATCCAATCAAGTAACATACTCTATCTTCGGTAATAAGAACAAAGTATCAGCATATGACTATCTCCAAAAAAGCCCTCTTACTGTTATTTGTATCCGTACAGTTTTTTTCGATCTATACCCGGTCTCAGATACCGGTAACCTATCATAGCGCAGAAATTTATATGCAGCTAAAAAAACTGAATGTACTAGGAAGTGTATTGTATATAGCAGCCCATCCAGATGATGAGAATAATGGTTTCTTGCCTTATTTGGCCAAAGAAAAACTGTATCGTACCGGTTACCTGAGTCTGACCAGAGGAGATGGTGGACAAAATCTGATTGGAAGTGAACAGGGGATTGAACTGGGACTGATACGTACACAGGAATTATTGGCTGCCAGGAGACAGGATGGGGCTGAACAGTTTTTTAGCAGGGCATATGAGTTTGGCTTTAGTAAAAATCCGGAAGAAGCTTTACGGATATGGGATAAGGAGAAAATATTAAGCGATGTGGTTTGGGTGATAAGACAATACCAACCCGATGTGATTATTGCCCGTTTTCCGGGTGATGCAAGGGCTGGTCATGGACATCATTCCGCATCTTCTATTCTGGCCAATGAAGCCTATACAGCTGCTGCAGATCCCAAAAAATTTCCTGAACAGTTTGCCTATGGAGTAAAACCCTGGCAGGCAAAAAGGATTGTTTGGAATACATTCAATTTTGGCGGAGCCAATACAACCTCCAATGATCAGTTTAAACTGGATGTAAGCGGGTATAACCCTTTACTAGGGAAAAGCTATGGAGAAATTGGCGGAGAAGCCAGAAGCATGCATAAAAGTCAGGGTGAGGGCCGACCCAGGAGAAGAGGCCCTTCTATTGAATATTTTCTGACCACAGGTGGAGATGCTCCAAAGAATGATTTGCTGGATGGAGTAGTCTATGACTGGAAACGAATTGAAGGAGGGGAGCCGATTCAGGCAATGGTGAATGAGATTGTCAAAGAATATCGTTTTGAGGAACCGGAAAAATCTGTTCCTGCCTTGGTAAAATTATATACCGCGATAAAAAAATTACCTGCCGGTAACTGGCGTGATAAAAAATTGGCAGAAACACAGCAAATAATAGAAGCCTGCAGCGCTTTGTTTACAGATGCCACTACTTCACAGGAAAATGTAGTGCAGGGCGATGTACTCAATGTTAGTTTTTTTCTGAACAAAAGGAAAAATGTAAATGCTTCTTTACGATCCATTCACCTGGAAAATTTTGATAGTTCGCTGAATATACCATTGGCATTTAATGTGAATGTGCAGATCAATAAAACCCTGCATATCAGTGATACTAAAAAAATATCACAACCTTATTGGCTCGAATATCCCAAAAAGGAAGGCAGTTTTGATGTTCGAGATCAGCTACTGATTGGTAAAGCTGAGAATGATCCTTCATTTTTGGCTGAATATGAGGTTACGATAGAAGGTGAGCCCTTTATTATCAAAAGGCCAGTTCAATATAAAGTAGTTGATCCCGCTAAAGGAGAATTGTACCAGCCGCTTGCTGTATTGCCAAAGACAGAAGTGAATTTTACCAAAGAGAATAGTGTATCAATGAATGGCGCGGATATTAAGGTGGGGGTTCATATAAAAAATAATTCAGCCAGTAAAGATGGTGGCTTCAATTTTACTGACTTGAACGGGTTTAAAAATAAAAATATTCCAGTAAGTTCAACAATGGATCCCCTATCGGACCTTAATCAGGTTTATTCCCCTGTATTAAAAGATGCAAATTATAAAGAGGAATTAGGCTTAATATCTTCTAGTAAGGATGTATTTGCCGGTAGCACCCGTATCATCAGCTATGATCATATTCCTACCATCACTTATTTTCCTCCCGCCAAAACCAACCTGATCAGACTTACTATTAAAACGATTGGGAAAAAGATCGGTTATATACCTGGGGCAGGTGATAAAGTAATTCCTGCACTGGAACAATTGGGATACGAAGTAAAAATATTGGGTGAACCCGATATTACCGATGAAAACCTGAAACAGTTTGATGCGATTGTTACGGGTATCCGTGCATATAATATTTTTGAATACCTGACGAATAAAAATGATATCCTCTCAAGATATGTAAACAATGGGGGGAACCTGATTATTCAATACCTGAAAAGTAACCAGGTAGGATTGAAAAAAGTAAAAGTGGGTCCTTATCCTTTTTCGGTTAATTCTGGATCAAGGGTAACGGAAGAAGATGCCAAAGTAAGTTTCCTAATTCCGGAACATCCTGTGTTAAATTACCCCAATAAGATTACTGAAAAGGATTTTGAAGGATGGGTACAAGAAAGAAGTACTTACCAGGCTGAGCAGCTGGACAGTCATTTCGAGGCTCCCCTTTCTATGCATGATACCGGCGAAAAAGAAAGTAATGGCAGCCTGGTAACTGCTAAATACGGCAAAGGGAATATTGCCTATGTGAGTCTGGTTTTATTCAGACAATTACCTGCCGGTATTCCCGGGGCTTACCGCATTATCGCCAATCTGATCGCTTTACCTAAAACCAAATGATGCTATGCACCCGAGAAGGAAAATAGGGATTATTGTTATCCTGTTTATAGGACTGATTATCGGATATTTTTTAAAGAATGTGAAAACCGGACTGGTTATTGGTGTGGTACTTGGGTTGTTTGCGGGTGGATTAATCAGACGTGATCGATAGAGCGTTCATTACTATAGAAATAAATAAAATAGTATGACCCATAAAAAGGATACTTCCGAACATATTTACTGGCGCCGCTGGTATATACTGGTATTGGTAGTATTGGGAATACTCATTCTTTTTTTCACCTGGTTCACTAATTATTTCGCATGAGCAGGCCGGATTGGATTGTATTAGTGATAACGTTAACAGCCATTATTGCGTATGGACTGTACAAAAGCCGAACGGCTAAAAACCTCGAAGGTTATTTTTTGAGTGGAAGAAGTATGCCATGGTATATTGTATTGTTGAGTATCATGGGTACACAGGCAAGTGCCATTACTTTTTTATCAGCACCCGGACAGGCATTCACTGATGGGATGCGTTTTGTGCAATATTATTTTGGCCTGCCTATTGCCATGGTCATACTCAGTGTTACGTTTGTTCCACTGTTTCATAAAGTAAAAGTGTTTACCGCCTATGAGTTCTTAGAGCAGCGATTTGATCTAAAAACAAGAACCTTTACTTCTTTTCTTTTTTTAGTGTCGAGGGGATTATCTACCGGTATCAGTATCTACGCACCTTCTATTATTCTTTCTTCTTTATTGGGTTGGGATATATTCTGGACAAATATTGTGATGGGGGGACTGCTTATTGTATATACGGTTAGTGGTGGAGCCAAGGCGGTGGCTTATACCCAGCAACTTCAGTTGGTAATTATTTTCGTAGGTATGTTTGTTGCCGGCTATTGTATTGTGCATTACCTGCCCGAAGGGGTTGGTTTTACTGATGCATTGAAAGTAAGTGGCGCTTCCGGGAAACTGAATGTGATTACTACGGGTATTTCATCAAAAGGTTTTGATTGGAAGGATAAATACAATATGATTAGTGGAGTAATCGGTGGGTTCTTTCTGGCATTGTCTTATTTCGGTACGGATCAGTCGCAGGTAGGTCGTTATCTTACGGCAAAAGGAAACAAAGAAAGCAGGATAGGCTTACTGATGAACGGATTGGTAAAAGTACCTATGCAGTTTCTGATATTGTTGTTAGGGGCCATGCTTTTTACTTTTTATCAGTTCAATAATTCGCCCGTTTTCTTTAATCATGCGGTTGCTGAAAAAGCAATGAATACTCCTTATAAAGATTCGCTTTCGAGGATTGAAAAAGATTTTAATATACAGCAAACCAAACAACAGGCACTCAGTAAGACCTATATTCTCGAGAACAAAGAGAATTATAAGGACAGTCTCAAACTTGGTTCAGCAAAATTGGCAGGTATGCAGAACCAATATAAATCAGTTCTGAAAAAAGCCTTACCGGGAGATGATACGAATGATACGAATTACATCTTTTTACGTTTTGTAGTAGATTTTTTGCCAAAGGGATTGGTAGGATTATTGATTGCCATTATCTTTTTGGCTGCCTGGGGATCTATTGCCGCAGCATTAAATTCCCTGGCCTCCTGCACAATGATCGATTTTCATGTGCGTTTTCTGGGCAAGAAATATGATCATACCAACCAGTTGCAGTGCGAACAGGAATATAGAGTGTCGAGGTACTATACTTTAGCCTGGGGTATTTTTTCCATTATTACGGCAGAGTTTGCAACGGGAATGGGTAGTTTAATAGAAGCAGTAAACGTTTTGGGCTCTTTATTTTATGGTGTGATTCTGGGGATATTTTTAGTGGCATTTTATTGCAAAAAAGTGATAGGAAATGCTGTGTTTATTGCTGCTATTATAGGCGAAGCTATCGTAGTACTTTTCTTTTTATTAGATAAGTATAATATTATCGGTCTCGGATTTCTCTGGCTGAATGTGTTGGGGGCCGTAGTGGTAGTGTTATTGGCTTTGGTGCTTCAGTTGTTTATTGGTGGTAAAGATAAACCAATCACTTCCTGACAGTACAGGGCTTTTGTCCCTAACGGGACTGGGGTATTGTAGATGCGAGTACTAGGGATACTTGGGGGTGGGTTACAGGGCTTTTGTCCCTAGCGGGACAGGGGTAGTGTAGATGCGATGACTAGGGATACTTGGGGGTGGGTTACAGGGCTTTTGTCCCTAACGGGACAGGGGTATTGTAGATGCGAGGACTAG
>CAIYKV010000259.1 GCA_903926855.1 uncultured Bacteroidota bacterium
CGCCAATCATTTTATGTGGAACATGAAGCATAATATGATTCACCATAGTTTTACCAATATTGACGGGGTAGATGATGATATTGAAATCGGATTCCTGATGCGTATGGCACCCACCCAGAAAAGATATATGATGCATCGTTTCCAGCATTTGTATTTCTGGTTCCTGTATATGATGCTCTATGTTTTCTGGTTATTCTTTACCGATTATAAAAAATACTTTTCACGCAAAATCGGAATTGTGCCATTAAAGAAAATGAGTTTTATGGACCATTTCGAATTCTGGGCAGTAAAAGCCTACCATGCAGCTGCGTTTATAGTGATTCCGATCATTTGTCTGGGTTGGGTTAAATGGCTGGTAGGTTTTATGGTGATGAGTATGGTAGCCGGTTTTGTACTCAGCATCGTATTTCAATTGGCCCATACCGTTGAACAAACAGAATTTCCGGTAGCCGATCTGGTTACCCATAAACTGGCTGATGAATTTGCTACACACCAGATAAAAACCACTGCCAATTTCGCTACCCGTAATAAACTGGTTAGCTGGTTAGTGGGTGGATTGAATTTCCAGATCGAACACCATCTGTTCCCAAAAATTTCCCATGTGCATTATCCTGCCATCAGTGAGATTGTAAGATCGGTTTGCAGGGAGTATCAATTGCAGTATATAGAATACCCAACCATGCGTAAAGCAGTTTGGGCGCATGTGCGGTTTTTGCGTCAGTTGGGGAAATATGATTAATGAGATTACTACAGAATAATTTATAAAGAAAAGCCCGGAAATATTTCTGGACTTTTTTTATTAGTTGTGGTCCAATACTAGTACGATTCAGCCAAACCATAAATTGATAACCAACTTTTCTTTTTCTGAAACTTGCCCAATAAAAATATAGAATTCAACATAAAAGGCCTACTGCCTCAGATGAAAGACATTTGCGCAATTTTCAGTAGACAGTTTTCGCTAATCAAGATAACTTACCGGGCCTTGCCCCGTAGGGGCTACCGCCGTGTAGCCCATCATAATTTTTGATATTCCAATGCCCCATCGGGGCTAGCCTATTGACTTGCACTATGCGGATAGATCGATTCACCTCAGTGTATAGCCCCTATGGGGCATTAGGAATTAATGGGTTATCCTATTAAATTAGTTACGCTATTACAAATTTAGAATTCAATATAAAAAGCTTCCAACTCAGCGGAAAGATATTTGAGCAGAAATTCTCAAAAGCGGCTTTTCATAAAATGAAGATAACTTTCCATACCCTGCCCCGTAGGGGCTGCAGCCCTGTAGCCTATCGTTTTTTTTTGTATTCCAATGCCCCTTCGGGGCTAGCCTAATGGCTTGCACTATGTGATTGATCGATCACCCTCAGGGTAGCCCATAAAGGCATGAGAAAATTAATCAACTTTAGAGCTTGTGATAAAATATTCTTCTTCCTCCTAAATATGTTTTCTCTGAACATTACTATTATAAATACTATCTTCTGTAAGAACAACCAGCATCTTAACCTGGTCTTTTTCATAGGTAATGGACAAAATGTTTGCGATTAAACAACTGCTGTGATGAAGGTCCTCCAGGGCTTTTAGTGCTTTTTTATCTTTAATAAAATGCCCCCATTCGGCTGCAATTATTTTACCTTCTTGTGGAAGCACGGGTGGATTCAATAGTACAAAAGAAGTAGAACTCAAGCCTTCGGCTTCAAAGCAAAAATGAATTTTAGTATTCATAGAATTGAATTTTTTGTGAGGTTAAATATAGAAGAAAACTTGAATGGTAGGTTTCCATAAAACACCCATTTTTTAACTAGTGTAAACCCCGAAAGGGTAACCAAATAAAACCTATCAAAAAGGCCCCGCAATTGCGGGGCCCCATTTGAACTTGATTACTTATCATTCCGAACGGTTAACTGACTAACCGCCGTTGTAATCGCACCACCCACTGCCACGTATCCGGCAGCGGTTATAATGGCTGCTGGTAATACAATAGGAGCGGTTAACAAAGCCGTAGAAACAGCAGTCAATGCCAATCCAATTCCGCGTAAGGTTTTAAAGAATGGCGGAACCGGGTCTTTCGCCCTTTTGATGATCTTCTTCATTGTAACGATTTATATCTTCCTCCGCCTCATAGGGAGGATCGATGATGAGAAAAATGGTTTCCTTTGCCTCAATGGCTGCGAATACCCTGGCAATTAAAGGTTCAAATGCCAGCCTGGAATAGCTACCTGTACCCGGTTTCCCAAATGTTAATACTGGCGCAATACAACCTTTGAGTTCTTTTTTGGCATCATTGGCCGGGTGAATCAGAATCAATGTTCTGTCCGGAACATCCTGCACATGCAGGTGCCATTTGAATCTTTTGCTGTATCGTTTTTGTAAAACATAAGTACCCGCCGGAATACAGGAAATACCTCGTTCATTGTCTATCCAGGGTAATTCAATGGTATAGCAGAAGGGCCTTGCATCCTGATCAATAGTAAGAATACCCTCAGTTCCATTGTCGTAATACTTGCGTTTCAGATAGAGGTTCATTATACACCTCCTTCTACTTTTACCATTGCGCAGGCATTAAACTCACCACTTTGTAAAGGATATTTTCTGCCATTGGTTTCCTGAACAAACTCAATCGTAAGCACCAGGAAAATTGGGTGCGTACTGTTTGCCGGTAGCATGGCTTCTATTTCAAGTAAAGGGGTTATTTCCTGGTCCACCGGTTGATAGCCAGAAAATGTAGAAACTGTTTCCTTGGTCTCTGCTTCAAAATCGATCGAAGCGGCAGTAATACCAAACCGGTAATGGGTGGCACCTTCCGCTTTTTTGATCATTTTCTCCGCATTGTAAGGAGGCAGCACTACTTTACAGCTACCCGTGGTCCTGTCAATAGATGGAGTTAGCGGAGCCAGAACCGTAGTACTGAGTGTACCATATATGTTAAACTCAAATCCCTGTAATAATTCTGCTTCTCCATCAATTACATTACGCTTACCACGTTCGCTGGTCTGGTCGGCCAAAAGCACTTTCATCATGGCTTTTGTTAGGCGCGGTACCATTTTTCGGTCTTTAGAACCTACGGTTGATTCCAGCAGCGCATCCCGTAAAACCTTGGCTGCTTTGGCGGCACGTTTAAACTCTGCCATATTCTCCCGGGTTCTTGCAAACCGGGAGTCTGTAGCAATTACATCGGCACTAACGCCGGTTTTCTTTCTTGCATTATAACCATCTTTGGTTTTAAAGAAAGAGATGTTATCTATGGCACCATTAAGGGTAATGATGCTTTCCTGTTTTGCCATTTTGTTTTGTTTTAAATTTTTACAAATCGGGTGAAACCACACCTGCTTCCCCTGCAGTGAAAACCGGTGTGGGTGTAAATGCATTTACGGGAACAAAACTATTTCGTGGTAGTGTTGAAATAGTTGTATCGGTTGTATACAACCGATACAACCGCTTACTGGCAAAGGGTTTCAGCCGAAAATTTTGCATTTTTAGGGCTTGAAACTCAAAAATCCTCCCAAAATGCTAAATATTTTAGAAAATGGAATGTGGATAAGTGCCACTAAGATGCAACTATGGTGGGATAGGACTGGGATAGGGATGGGAGGGAGATGGGAGGGAGATGGGAGGGCAATGGGATAGCCCATGCTTTCAACAGCGCTTTAGCTCGTTAAAGAGGTCGAATAACTTGTCTTTCATTGCCTGTTGGGCATTTGACCGGGGCGTATTAAAACCAATCTCCAGGCTTCTGGAGGCATATTTTGCAGAACGCAAAGTGATTACATGACTAGCCACGAGTGAGAAAAATTTATCAAGTGGTTTTACGACAAATAAGCCTGATCTATTTAAGAGCCTAAGAAAAAGAGCCAGTTGAGCAATATTCAAACTGGTTTCGCAGGTTAAAGGGTGTTCAATCTTATTGCTGATAGAGGCTTTTGCTTCAAGAATGCCGGTTGGTTTAAGTTCCAGCAAGCAGATTTCCTGTTGTACATTAGCAATAATAAACTGTAAGCAGTCAGCGTTTGCCCGATACAAAGCAAGACCATGCATTGGATGCAAATGTTTTAATTTTCGTAAAAGACATTTGTACAGCCATAATTCACCGCCATTCGTTTCTTCTGTTAGTGAAGGCGTTAATTGATTAAGTGCATAATAGATGAGGTTTTCATGGTTGAAATTCAGGTTGATCAAAGTAAATAACATGGCTTCCTCTGCATTGGGTGGGCAAGATTGAGAAAGATGTTTTGTTTTCTTAAAAAAAGTTTCTACATATTGTAAACAACTGTAGCTGGGGTTTTGCCCTTTTTCAACGGCAAAAATATCCTTAATGGCTTGTTGAATAATATCCAATAATGCTTTCGGGATTCTTCTTTGCCATTCATCGGAAAATATTTGCAGTTCAGTTTTTACCCATACAATCATTTCTGCATATAAATGATCTGGCAAGGGTTGTTCTGTATTCATATACTGCCCAAATTGCTCTAATACCGTCATAATTGACATTAGCTTTTCTCGAATGCCCCGATAACTTGCCATATAATGGTCTTTGCTGTCCTGTTTTAATTGCCAGTTCAGTATCGTCTGTTCATATTGATAGAGTTGGTTAACAATGATAATGGCTGATCCCTGTGTTGATTGAATAAGAAGACGCTTTTTTTTATGGCTATCGGCACTGCATACATGCAAAATGATATCCGATGGAAGGGTTTCCAATATGGAAGATACCTTCTGAAATATATTGGTGATTTCTTTTGTAGGGGGCTGAAGAAATACTGCGGGTGGCAGTTGCTTGAAAACTAAATCATGTATGGGTTCTAAGAGATATTGCAATGATCTTATACCATTGATGCAAGTCAAATATAGGTTATCATTTTATTTACAATAAGAGTATTTATACTTGATTATTGGGGTATTTAAACCCGTGTAAGTGTCCCTAAAAGAAGAGATTTAAAATAGGCCAAAAGCTTAATTAGCAACAAATTGCCTTTCATTCCTGCAACAATTTCTTCGCCACTGCCCAAGCCATCCCTTGCTCCTCCTTCTTAGCCAAATCATACCAAAACAACTGGTCGCCTTTACGACTTTCATAAAAGATTAGGATAAAGATTTTGCCTTCCATATATCCACCGCTACCCTACCTATTTTCTGATTAGCAGGTTTGAAACGGGTAACTCCTGCAGTATATTTTTCTTTTCACAGAAAGGGTTCAAGAAAATGGATTCCGCGCAAAGTCTCCCGTCATAACGGGAAGAGATTTGCGCGGAATTTATTTTTTGGACACTTTGCGGGCAAAGGATAATTCAAAAAGAATGAATAATTAGTATAATAATTCA
>CAIYKV010000260.1 GCA_903926855.1 uncultured Bacteroidota bacterium
ATCATCCTTTGCTCGAGCCCTGACTTATCCCAGGGGTGGTCAATTATACCGGCTCTTGCAATAGTATTAGGTGGCGTCATTTTAACGACCGAGGTTCCTACTCTGTTTAAAAATATTTTCACCCATTTTCAGGAAAAACATTTAGCGGCTTTTAGCATGATCAAGTTCAATTATTCTTATATAATTATTTCATCGGTTAAAATAATTATCGCTCTGGTTTTACTAGGGGAGCGAAAAAGAATCGTTTCTTTTTTGGAAAAGCAGAGATCCTAAAAGCAAATTTTCAAAAAATATCGGTCAGGATCCATTTTTTGTATAAAATGATAGGCAACTTAATTTTATCCAGTATACAAACAGTTAGCAATGAAAAAAAAGGACTCTATTATAACCATCCATATGGTTTCAAGTATTGATGGTATGATTGCTAAAAATGATAATAGCATTTCCTGGTTTGAAACAACAGACAATTATGAAAAAGGTGTTTCCGGACAAGAGCCGGTAGAATTTCTTAAAACAATAGACTGTTATATCATGGGAGCCCGCACCTATGAACATGCTTTGGAGCTATCAAAATTGTATGGCTGGGCATACGGAGATACGCCTACCATTGTAGTAACAAACAAAAAGCTGCCTATTGAGAGGCAAAATATTGAACTTTATGCCGGTGACCTTACCCAATTGGTGAATGACCGCCTAAAGCCAAACTATAAGAATATTTGGTTGGCAGGTGGTGCCTCTTTAACAAAAGATTTTATACGTTTACACTTAGCTGATGAAATAAGGTTATCCATTTTACCGATTATTTTAGGTGATGGAAAACCATTCTTTGACCAGATAGGACAAGAACAGGCATTACACTTAAAAGATGTGACTGCCTATAAAAATGGAATGGTGGAGCTTTGGTATGAAATAAGAAAGAATTAGGCTAATGCAAAAACAACCCATTATATATCAGTAAAAAAATCAGGAACTCCTCTAAATAAAAATGAAAACATGAAAAAAATTACCGCTAAGCTTTTACTAAGAATCGCAGCTATTATCATGCTGTTGCATGCTGTTGGACATACACTAGGAATCGTAACCTGGCAAATGCCCAATGGGAAAATCCCTGCCGATCTTGTACAAAAAATGCAGGATACTCATTTTTTATTTCAAGGGAAAGACGCAACCATGGCTGCTTTTTTCTCAGGTCATGGATATGCAGGAGCCATTTTACTGGTTTTCATATTTGCAATCCTATGGGTATTGTCTGGCTGGACTGATAAAAAATCAATCCCAATTTTAGGGTTAGTTTCTATCTCTATACTACTCCTGGCTGTTGATGAAATCCTGTATTTTTTTCCAATGGCGGTAGTTTTTAGTATAGTAGCAGCGGCGCTTGTATTTATTGCCATTTTGAAAATTAAAAAAGCATAAATATCAAAATGTCATCTGAATTTAGTGCAACTGCTCCTGACTGCGAAATCGTAAGTATCAGAACAGTAAATACATCAACAGATATAGTATTTAGAGCATGGAGCGAACCCGAGCATTTAAAAAACTGGTGGGGACCCGATGGTTTCACCAATACTTTTCTTGAGTTTGATTTGCGGCCGGGAGGTAAATGGAGATTTATCATGCATGGCCCTGATAAAGGAAATTATCCTAACGAATGTGAATTCATACAAATAGAGAAACCAAGTCTGATTGCCTGGAAACGGTTTTCAAAGCCTTTATTTAGGGTAGTAGCCAGCTTCGTGACAGTATCTCCTGAAAAAACTAAAATTGTGTTCAGAATGATTTTTGATTCGCCGGAGGAATGCAATAAGGTAAAAGTATTTGCAGTTGATAAAAATGAAGAAAATTTTGACAGGCTGGAAAATGAGTTGACTAAAATGGTCTCCTGGATGTAAAATTTTTCTCATATCACTAAGGCTTATTAACTATGGTTGTAGCTATTCATGGATTACTGAAATAAAGAGAAATATTTGTTATTCTTTTTATCTTTAGCTGGGTATTAGATGTATCAGTCGCCATTCGCATTGCTTATTAAGAACCAAATCATTTTTATGAAAGATAATCCAGTTAATGTAATCGTTCTTATTGGTGCGGGTTCTATAGGTCAGGCGATTGCCAGAAGAGTGGGCGCAGGTAAACATATACTACTTGCAGATCTGCGTCAGGAAAACAATGAGGCTGCCGCTAAAACATTAAGCGAAGCCGGGTTTGCAGTCAGTACCCAGGTGGTAGATGTTTCTTCCCGGGTATCGGTTCAGGCATTGGTAGACGCTTCTTTAGCCATTGGTAATATCACCGGACTTATTCATGCAGCCGGGGTTTCCCCATCACAAGCAACACCCGCAACTATATTAAAAGTGGATTTATATGGCACCGCCCTGGTATTGGAATTATTCGGAAATGTAATTGCCAATGGAGGAGCCGGAGTAGTGATTGCTTCACAGTCAGGTCACCGCCTGCCTGCACTAACGCAGGATCAAAACAAAGCTTTGGCTATGGCAGCTACCGAGGATTTGCTTGGCCTTTCTTTTCTTCAACCTGACCAGATCAAAGACTCACTGCATGCTTATCAATTATCCAAAAGAGGAAACTCATTAAGGGTAATGGCAGAAGCCATTCGATGGGGGAAACGTGGAGCAAGGATAAATACCATCAGTCCGGGAATTATTATTACTCCATTGGCTAAAGACGAATTAAGCGGACCACGTGGAGATGGATACCGTAAAATGATTGAAATTTCTGCTGTAGGGCGGGCCGGAACACCCGATGAAGTGGGCACCGTGGGGGCTTTATTGATGGGAGCCGAAGGGGCGTTTATTACCGGAAGCGATTTTTTAATGGACGGTGGAGTAACTGCTGCTTATTGGTATGGTAATCTTGCCCCTGCATCTTACGCTGGATGAAAATAAACCTGGCCAAACTCATTTTACAATTGCCATTGTACTTAATTAATCTAATTCTCAAACCTAACACTTGCCATCATGAATCCAAAAGTTAGTGCGTATATCAGTAAATTAAAACAATGGAAGGAGGAAACAGAGAAATTAAGAAAGATTATTCTTGCCTCAGGGCTTAAGGAAGAATTGAAATGGGGTAAACCTTGTTACGCTTTTAGTAACACCAATCTGTTAGTGATACAAGGATTTAAAGAATATTTTGCGCTTTTATTTTTTAAAGGCGTTTTGTTGAAAGACCCCCATCAAATACTTACCAAAACCGGGGAAAATACACGTGTGGGCCGTCAGGTTCGGTTTGCCAATGTTACAGAGATTACGAAACTGGCACCTATTCTAAAAGCCTATATACAAGAAGCAATCGAGGCAGAAAAAGCCGGGTTACAAGTGTCGCGACTAACATCTGAATCTGTGAAAGCCGATTTGCCGTATCCAGAAGAATTTCAAAAAAAATTAGCCAAAATGCCGGCATTAAAAAAATCATTTGCTGCATTAACACCAGGCCGACAAAAAGCTTATCTCATGTATTTTTCTGCTGCCAAACAATCTACAACACGGGAAGCAAGGGTTGAAAAATGTTTACAGAAAATTCTAAGTGGAAAGGGACTACTTGATTAACGTGTTGTGCTATTGAAAATAGATGCTATCAGTTTCCTTATTAGTATTTCTTTATTTCTTTGCGAACATTGTAGTTCTTTTCGTGATCTACTTGCCAGCCAACAAGGAGAGCGCTCCCGCTTTTACTAAGATCTGGAAAAGCAGCACCGCAGGGAACGCAGGGGGGAATGAAAATAATTATCCGGCACCCTATATTTATAACTTTCATTTTTAGAATATACCACATATTAAATAATCTAATAGCACCACACGTTAATTGATTAGTCTGTGGGTAAAATTAACAGAGCCTTTTTGCAATAAAAATTGAGGGCTTGTCGTCAGTCTCCCAATTATATTCTGTTTGCAATTGTTTGCTTATTCATACTAAATGCAGAGTACCTTATGGATGCTCTGGGAAGAATTAAATGATTCAAAAAATGCCTCCCGAAAAGGAGGCATCTGTATATATTTGGTTTCTTAAGGAAATTTTTAACTTCCATCAGCAATTTCATCCAACTGCATCACAAGGTCTTTTTTACCTGCATTGATCAACTCAACTTCACAAGTAATCGTTACTTCTTCACTTACCATAATGCCACCGGCTTCCAGTGTACTATTCCAAATCAATCCCCAATCGGTTCTATTGATGGTTCCGGTTAGTGTGAAACCTGCTTTTTCGTTTGCCCAGGGATCTTTTACGAGTCCACCGAATTGCACCATTAATTTCACATTCTTTGTAATGCCTTTGATAGTTAATTCACCCCATAATTCATGGTTACCATCTTTATCAGGTTTACCAATCGTACTGGACGTGAAATTGAGTTGTTTGTGATTGGCCACATCAAAAAAATCAGGGCCCTTCAGGTGTTCGTCGCGGGTAGAATCACCGGTATTGATGGAAGCGGCATCAATCCATAGATCGATATCGGCTGTTGTAAAATCGGTGCCCTCAGTATAGATACTGGCATCAAAGGATTTGAAGGATCCTTTTACATGGGCAATCATTAAATGCCTTACTTTAAAACTGATTTCGCTGTGCGATGGGTCGATTGACCATTTCGTTTCTTTTGACATGGTTATAATTTAATAAGTGAGAAGTCGATTTTACCTGTATTCTATGTGAATGGCAGCTTTCCAGTATGATTCCTATCGTAAAACTAAACACTGCCATTATGATAATAGATAATTTGATAGCCTGTATTTTAGTTTAGGTATCTTCTAAGAATCCAAGCAGTGGTTTCATGGTGTTCCAGTAAGCCTGTCAGGAAATCTGCAGTACCCAGATCGTGGCTATTCTTGGAGATTTCGATAATATCTTTTCGCAAGTGTTGTACAATGGTTTCATGATCTTTCAATAATTCATGAAGCGCATCGTTGGAGGAAGGGTATTTCCCCGGGCTTTCCTTGATGGTAGATAATTTGCCATATTCCTGCATCGTGCCAATAGTTTTATGACCCAGTTTACCAATTCGTTCAGCTATTTCATCAATGGCTTCTTCCAGGTCTTTATATTGACCTTCAAATAGTTTATGGTATTCCATAAAACTATCTCCCGACACATTCCAGTGAAATTTTCTCGTTTTCACGTAGAGTGTCATTTCATCTGCCAATAACCGGGAAAGATGATGTGTTCCTTTTAGTAAATTCTTTTCGGTAATACCAATCGCTATTTTCATGTTTTATTATTTCAAATTTTCCAAGACTGTACTGAGTCTATTTTTTATCTATCACTACCAATACAATTCCTATCACCAGCAGGATGGCTCCTATAAAAGGGGGCCAATGTATCAAATGGGTTTCTTTTTGATTGATAGTTACCAAACCCAGATCAGCTATTTTTTTGGTAGTGATAAAACTAAACCCAGTAACCGCTATCATAATGATCCCGATTAGAATCAATAAAAATCCGCCTGATTTCTTCTGCATGATTCACAAAGTTGAGCCAACTACTTTACTATCTATTATACATTAACAGGAAGAAATTACATGATTCACAGATAGGCGGGTTGGGGAACGGTGCAAGTGCTTCCCCTGTACATAAAAAAATCTCCCAAATGACTATCTGGAAGATTTTAGTAAACTAGTTTCGTTTAGTACTCCAACGGAAATTTATGTATTCATATGCATTCCTTTGGGAAACCTGTATGTCTTCTTCGGTTCAGCTGTAAATTTTGTTTGCCTTTACAATAGAACTGGTTAGAAAAATGCTAAGGCATCAATTATCTGCTCCATCTGCCTTAGCTCTGGTTATCGCATAATTACCTACTGCCTGTCCGGTTGTCAACCCAATTGCACAATCGCTTCGATAATGTATCCCCCCATATAAACGTGAAAGGGATGCTTCAGCCGCCATAGCAGAATAGGCGGATGCCCTGGCTGGAATAATATAGCCTAATATGGTAGCAGCAGCCCCACTAAAAGTTGAATGTCCCGAAATATAGGATGGGAAATTAGGGATACCCGTCAAGGTTTTAATTGACGGATTCATTTGTGTAGGTCTTGGATTAAAATAAAAATATTTAGTGTTCCAGCAAACGATGGCTGCATCCATCAATGACATATTGAGTAAGGCCATATTTCTTGCCCATCTTACTTCGCTAAAATTTTGGTTGATAAAATCTTCAGCAGCAATTGCATCCCAGTGACCTGGTGGTGTATAAGTGGCTACCCCATCCGCCCAGAACTGAACAATACGCATTTGATCCCGGGTAGGATTCTTAATATAGCTATATACTTCGTCTGTTTCTGTTTTCATTTGTGTGCTGGAAGTAGAAGGGGGTGGCCCCGGCCTTAATGTAGCAGTTGTTGCTGCAGGGAACAAGAATGGGGTTACATTTCCAAACAAAGGCAACATAGGAGGTCGTGCGGGTGTTTCTAAGCTTACCCATGGGGTTTCCCCCCTTGCCGTTGTAGTGGTTACAAAACCGGTCCAATCCGTTTGCGTACCTGCAGCTGCCCCTGCTTTGTCTGTTCTGGCTCTTGCAATGAATTTATCGGCTACTTGTCTACCCAATGCCTCACCTGCTACTATATCGCTTCTAACGGCCACTCCCGCCTTGATCCTGGATTCTTCTTCTTCATCTGCTTTTTGCTGGATATAGGCAATTTCATCCGGGAAAAGTAGTTTCATCATTTCAACAGTTACGCCTGCCAGAACTGCATCTTCTGAAGGATAAGATGGTAAGGTTGTTTTCGGAAGTTTTGCGGAAATAGTAGAATCCACCACATAGGGAGCCGGACGATTGTATAATTTTTTATAATACCAGGCAGCTACCAATGCATCATATTGTGCCGCACTTACATAGGCATAGGCCCTGGCTGCATAAGGTGGGTTGGCAAAAGGAAATAATGGATAGGCAAACGGATTGGCAGAACTTGGAAATGGGTAAGTTCCATCAGTATTCTGGTAAGGTGGTAAATTATATTTTGCCACCAGTTCCCTCATTATTTCATTCCATCTTAATACACCTCCGGCTCCCCAATACCTGATTTTTGCCTGGTCATCAGCACTGAGATTTTTTTGAAACCCTTTTATCTCATTCAATTCAGCAACATACAAAGGGTTATTCACTGGTAAGGGCGCAGCTACGGGAAAATCGGTTGGACCCGCCAATAAAATAGTTTGCCAGTTACCGGCACCCGTATCTGTTTTGGCCGGGTTTAATGGTGCCAGGTTATCGGTTCTGCCCGAAATAGATTTAGCGCAGGAAAATTGTAATGCCGCCAGGGCGATAGCCATGAACAATATCAATCCTATCATTTTTTTCATATTATTTTTTGTTTGAGGTTGGCGTAGATTTTTTCTGTTTGTGTGTGAAATCAAGAATGTAGAAAACACCTCCGTTATAAGCGGTTGCCTGTCCTACATTTCTGCCAGCCAATGTATAATTACCTCCTCCTATTAAGGAAAGTCCCTGTACCGCTTTTACTGTATACTTAATATTTATACCCAGTGTTGATGCATTCATTCGGTTACTGGGGAAGGGCATATTATTTCGGGTAATATCAAATCCTCCATTCGTAATCCAACTGTCAAAAATGGCTTCAGCAATCAGGCGATCACTTCGATAACCTGCACGGATACTATAAGATGAAGCATTCGGCATGTCTACCTGGTTGGTAAGATGGAGCGAAGTAGTATAATAGGAAGTTCTGTCAATCGTAATATTGCTTCGTGCAACATAGGTTCCCGAAACTGTCGCAAATAAATTACCTACCTGGTAATCGGCCATGGCTCTCAGGGATAGATTTTGTGTATGCAGACCAATGGATAATGGTAAATAATCTGCGATATAATTGCTGACCGGTAAAGAATACCCTCCGATACCATACAGGGATAAGGTCCCCTTACCTAACTTTTTTTCATAAGGCATCCATTTTACCCAAACAGAAAGATCCTGCAAGCCCTGCTGACCGTGTAGGGTTCCGGCACTTGCTTTTGTAGAAACATAGGGCAGACCAAAAAGTACGTTCAGTTTATCAGATAATCCATAATTGCCCATATACCCAACCATCTGTGTAGATACGGTACCCAGGTTTAGGTTATTTCTTTTCAAGGTACCTTCCCAATATTGATCCCATTGACTGTTGCCGTACATGATACCTGAACAATAATTGTTCTTTGCCATCATGATGGCATCTGCATCAGTCTGTGCGAATAGTGATTCATGGCCACCTATTAAACATAGAATGATTATTAGCCATGCGCATGGCTTACCTATTTGAAGTTTCATTTAATTTCTTTTTGAGTGAATCGTTTTAAATACCTGCTTTCTGTAGTTGTTAAAACCGGCAGGAAATGCCAATATTCACTGCATAATCTGCAAAAGCAGCATCACCCTGTGTGTACTTACCGGTAAGTGTTGTGCTAATCTGATCCGGAACACTTTGTGTTCGGTTCCTGACTAATGCAACAGGCACATACGCATATATATTTACTTTCCCGATTGAATAAGTAACACCTGGTTCAGCAGAAATAATATAAGCTGGTCTTCTGAAACCACCGCTTCCACCAATCAGGTCTTTTGGTGGCAGGCATTCTTCCCGGATACCTGCTGAAAAAGTAAATTTATGTGCCAGGTAATTAATACCCGCCCTGAACATAAACTGATCCGGAACACTCATCACATTACTGCCGTTTGCAATAGTGCTGGCAGAAGCTACTCCCCCTCTGGTAGTGGATACACCATTCTGTTCCTGCGGGTTACTTAGATAATAAAAATTACCGTAGAAATTGATTCGTTCGGAGAGATTATAAAAAGTATTTAATTCAAACGTCAGACCCGTTCCACCATCACCCAATTGAATCGATTGATCAACAGGTCCAAGACGTGTGGTAGAATCTGTCAGGTGAAAATAATCCTGTACATTATAATTACCCGTAGCAAATTTGATACCCAGGCCTAATTGAACATTGAACTTAGGCATTTTCTCCGGGTTCTTTAACCAGCTATACAATGCTACACGCATATCACCCAGTCCAAAAGAATGGGTAGTAAATCTGCCGATATTATTGTGCTCATAAAGGGATGAACGTGAGTTGGCTTCAATGGGCAGATCAATCATGTACGACCATCTGGCATTGAGTTTATGTGTAATATTAATATCAGAAGTAAACTGATGATTAATCACTTCATTGCCCAATGTTTGTCTTTGCTTTTGTTCAACTGTACCAATAAAGTGCCTGAATGATTTGAAGTATCGGTTATTAATACTCACCTGCCATTTACTACTATCGGCGTGCGGAGCTGTACAATAACCACCCATACTACGAATAGCTACACAACCCTGCGACTCTGCATTTTGGTGTAGACATAGCATGACAATAAGGAAGCTTATGAAAGTTTTCATTTAATTTTTTTTAATAATTAGTAATGTGTTCGTAAGTCTTGTTACTTACTTTTTCATGTGTAAGCGATCAACAACCAGGTCGCCTACCTGCTTACCAATTTCCGTGCTGATGATACAGGAATTATGAAAATGCAATCCCCCATAAAAACGTGCCCAGTTATTCTCAAGCGCAGCATCTCTAAATGATTTGAATGAGCGATTTTTGATACCAAATTCCAGTTCTGTGGAATCGGTATAAGCAAAATTATCACCAAACATATTGGTTAATGCTTCTGCTGCTGATGCTGAGATGGTGGAATGTCCACAGGTATATTCGGGGAATGCAGGCGTCTGCAGATATGGACGCCAATTCATATCAATATATTTATTGATTACTGTTTCGGGTCGTACTGTATTGTACGTATATTTTACATACCAGCATTGTATAAATGCATCGAATAATGCAATACTGGTTTTAGCAAAAGCACATACAGTAGTAGCGTAATCTGCTTTCGCTTGTTTGGCTGCAATTCCAATCACACTCATCCAATGGCCTGAGGGTGAGAATTTTTTACTTCCAAACATCACATGACCCGTAACATTCATTTTGAAGGGATTATCATCCCAGAATTCTGCCATATGCTTCTGCTCCGGAGTCAAACTGTCAATAGCATTTTTAATAGCCATTACTTCATGATAATATTTACTATTCTTATCTGTAATATTAAAATCCGGAGGTGGTGGCGGCGCAAAAATACTGGCACTATCAATTACCATGGTCCTGATCTCTTTCCAATGTGGTTCAGCGGCTGAAGCATATAATGGCGGTGTGGGTATCCATCTACCGGGTATATCCTTCACCGTATATTTATCAGCTCCACGAGTTTCCAGGTAATTATCTTTTTTACTCCAGCGTATAATAGAAGCGGATACACTATCAGCCAATACCTGTGATGCTTTTTCTACGGCTGAAGGGAGACCTTTGTTTCTTGCCTCCTGTAAAATGCTGTCTTTATATTCTTGCATACTGCCTTCAGGGAAAGTAACGGCTTCTCCTACTTTCATATAGGCAAGTAATGCTGCCAGTTCAATATCGGCTGATGGGTTGGCTGCAGGCAAAGAAACTTTCGTAAAACCATGTAATTGTCCTACCAATGATTGGTATTGTGCAGGATATCCTGACACAATTACTTCATAAGCTGCAATAGCTGCATAACTATAATTACGTGCGGCTACCATAGGAGGGAAATTATTTCCCATTACTACTGTATTTAACTGATGTACTGCCTGACTGAATAATTCCGGATTGTGCAGATATGTTTTGTATTCATTGTTACTACGACATGAAAACAAACATATAACAACACAAAGACCCATACTGAGCCTTTTCATATTGCTAAAATTGATGAGAGACGAATAAAATTGTACGAAAAAAAAGAAAGAATTGCTTAATTAACCACTCTTAGGCTTGTGGTGGTTTATCCAAACGGCTCAGGTATTCAGACTTCAGATCAGCAAAGACCTTCATGCTGTGGTTTCCGGACAGATCAGTATTCCCAAACTGCCAAGAAAAGAAATGATGGTCGTCCGTAAAATCCTGCACTGAGAATTTTGCTGAATGAGCGTGATGTGACGGAGCTTTTTTGGAAGAAGAGTTATAGTTAACAAAATCATTAGCCAGTTTAGCGAATTCATCGCGCGCATTATTGATACCAGTGCGGGCAATATTCGGGATACAAAGAAGTTCCAAAGAATCCTGGTAAAAACGGCGTTTTACATAGGTATAGTTCACACCATTGATATCAATATTTCCTTCTACTCTTTCAAATTGTTCAGAACTACTTCCGTAAGGCAGGCTGGCAGGCACTTTTATGCGAATCAGGTCTGATTCATTATACTGGTTTTTATCCAGCACGGCCTGCATTTGTAACTCAGCATTATTTTCAAAATAATTGGTGAGTAAACGATATCCACCCCAATTAAAGAGGAGGATTCCCAATAGCAATATGGAAGCAAGTCGTTTCACGTTATGTGAAAATAACACATTATTATTTCACAGAAAATATTTTTTTTGTGGGTCCCACACCTGTAATTGTAAGGCTTTTCCATTTTTTTGGGAGGGTAGATTTTACCTGGGTAATCCCCTGCGGTGTAATCTCAATTCCTCCAAAACCCATTAGCACACTTTGCAATATTCCACCCGCTCCCGTGGCAAAGTAGGGATTGGTTCCACCCTTGGTTTCGGCAATCACCCGTAATGGGGGATTCAGGTTGGGTAAATACGCATCCTGGAAAAAATGAAACGCTTTTTCTCCATCACCGAGCCTGGCATATAAAAGGGTAAAAATAGCCTGTGTCATAGCCGGTGTACCTTCATTAGGTACCCTTGTTTCATAATATTCCAGATCCTTCCTGATCTGTTTCACATCAGTAATCTCTTTTAAAGGGTATGCCAACAGGTTTACATCCGCCTGCTTGATCCCTTCTCCATTAAAGGAAGCATGTTCCCGGGTAACCCCATTTTCCATTTTCAGGATCGGGATATTATTGGCTACATACATCCAATCAGCATCCGGGTTTAGTCCTAATAATTTAGCTGCTTCCGTTGCATTTTGAAGAACGGCTTTGGCGGCCGCGTTGGTCCAGGCATCATTGTCTACATTCTCAGCCCATTCATCTGCCGCAACCACATCCTTGATATCAAATTTTCCGGGGCCGTTTCTTTCTACCCTGCTTGCCCAGAAATCTGCGGTTTCTTTCATTACTGGCCATCCTTTTTCTCTTAGCCAGTTCTTATCCTGGGTTACGCAATAATAATTCCATGCGGCAATACCTACACAGGCTGTAATATGGTGTTCAAATGGACCACTCAGGGCCCATACCGGAGTTTCCTCTACTCCACTGGCAGCACTCTCCCAGGGAAACATGGCGCCTTTATATCCATGATTAAATGCATTTCTTTTGGCAGCTGTTAATCGCTGGTATCGATACTCCACCAGGCTTTTGGCCATTTCAGGGTGCAGTACCAGGATAGACGGATACATCCACAATTCGGTATCCCAGAATACATGGCCATTATAACCCAGACCACTTAAGCCCATGGGTGATGGACTCATATCCGTTCCTTCCCGAACAAAAGAATACAGATGGTAGAGCATACTATGAATATCCTGTTGCGACTGGTCATCACCCTCAATAGTTATATCGCTTTTCCATAATTCATCCCAGGCTTTATTATGGAAACTGATTAGTCTTTCCCTTCCTTCCAATTTGGCAAAAATGGTCATTCTTTCTGCCTCGTTCAAAGGATCATCATGTTGCGCTGAAGTAATGGAAGATCCGGCTATAGAGAAATGATAGGTTTCACCGGCTTTTAGACTCTTGCTGAATTTCATCAGGTGCATATTATTATCCCACATCTCATGGATTACCCTGGGCTCCTGGCCATGGGGTTCGCTGAAGAGAAAGGTATTGGAAGCACACATCAGTAATTTACCGGTGGGGCTTTTGGCAGAGGAAGTAAGCAGACTGATTACCACATGGGGCCTGTCAATTTCATTATAATAATTCTGAACTTCTTTTAATGCATCAGGCGCTTCCATTACACTGGCAGACCCCAACGCGATATCTTTTTTAGCAGTAATGCTTACATCCATCAATACGGTAAAAGGTAATTGCCGGAGTGAATAGTAAGTATAAGAAATACTGGCTTTATCATCATAGTCGAAACTGGTGGTAAAACTGGCATGTTTCATATCCAGTTCCTGTTTCATATTCTTTGCCTGATTAGCGCCGATGGATTTCCCATCAATATTTAACTGCATATTCAGCAGGTTAAAACTTCTGAGGAAATTGCTTACCCTTCCACGCCCATAAAGATCATAAGCTCCCGCCAGCACCACATCTTTAACTTTAAAAGGCTCGGGGGAGGATACAATTCCAATCATGCCATTGGCAACTGTGATGCCATAATAGTTTGATGGATCTATTTTGTCGGCACTAATTTTCCAGATATCCGGTTTGGCTTGGGCAAGTAAAAAGGTTCCGGGCAAAACGGATAGGATTAAAATGGTAAGCTTTTTCATATAGCATATTTATCAATCGACGAATTCTGTTATTTGTAAGTTACGTATTGTGCTATTTAAATCACATGCTATCAGTTTCCCCATTTGAATTTCATTATTTCTTTGCGGTTCTTTGCGATCCCTGCTTCTCCGCCAAAAGGATGACGCTCCCGATTTTACTACCATCTGGAAAACCGGCACCGCAGGGAACGCAAAGAACCGCAGGGGGATGAAATTAAATATCTGGCACCCTATATTGATAATTTTTATTTTTAAAAATTACCATATACCAACTAATCAAATAGTATAACACCTTGGTATGTAATCTTTCCAAAATTACAACAACGGATAAGGCGGCAACTGATTATGCTTTCTTTTTTTTCCTGAACAGGTAGAGTTTTTCATTATTCATTCCTACCAGTATGCCGGTATCACCATTTGCCATTTTGATCGTTGCCACATCCCTGGCTTCTCCACTGATAAACAATCCGGTTTGTTTTGGAGCAAGATAGTTGAACCCATGGTTTCCTGTATTGAGTAGGGTGGTTCCATAGCTTGCGTCGAAACGTCCAGTCTGTGGTTTCAGTCCATAAAAATTACCTGCCATGAAAATATCCTTTTTTCCATCTCCATCCAGGTCGGTAAGTCCGATACCAAATACCGGAGACAATTGTGCCATTATAGGAAGTGGTTGCATAGTGAAATTACCCAGGCCATCATTGATGAAAACGGCAGATTGGGTTTGTTCCACCTGTAAAACAGTAGCATGCTGCAATTGCTCACTGGTAAAAATTTCATCGATTGTTTTCCCGGCATAATCTTCATACTTAAGAAATTTCTTTTTCAAAACCGGCATCTGCGATTCCATTTCATCTTTCAGGTAATAAGGATAGGCTTTCCCATCCGGTTTAAAATATACAGGTATGCATTCAGTTTGGCCGTTCTTATCAAAATCGTCTACATATAATTTTGCCGGGTGTTGTGCATCTGCTTTGATATTTGAATTCAAGCCAAAATTTCCTGCTACCAGGTCGAGGGTACCATTTCCATCCATATCCGCTACCTGCAAACAATTCCACCAACCTGATGAATGCGCGATCTCAGATTTTTTTTGCAAATGGCCGTTTAGGTATTTGTAGATGGTAACCGGCATCCAGTCTCCCACCAGTATCAATTCTTTTTTTCCATCGGCATCAATATCTGCCCATTGCGCATCAGTTACCATGCCGGCTTTCATCAAATCGGGCGCAAGGGAAGCCGTTACATTGGTAAAATTTCCGTTCCCATTGTTCTTTAGTAAAACACTACCCGGTATTATTCCGTAGCTGCCCGGGATATCCCTTGCCCCTATAAACACATCGGGTTTACCATCGTTATCAAAATCTCCAATTCGGATACAGGAGGCGTTGATAGAAACAGCCGGCCAGTCTTTCGATGTAGCTGAACTGAAATTCCCTTTGCCATCATTGATATATAATCTGGTTGCCAGATAAGGCGAGCCTTGTTTTGCTTCATTACCGCCTGAAGCTACTACCAGGTCCAGGTCTCCATCTCCATCCGCATCAAAGAAAACAGCCCCAATACTTTCAAAATAGTTATCGGCATTAAATGCACTTTGTATGGATTGAACAAAATGACCGTCCTTTTTCTGCAGAAATAATTTTGCAGTATCGCCTGCTGCCCCGCCAATGAAAAAATCTTCCAGTCCATCCCCATTCACATCGCCTACAGCAATCTTAGGTCCTTCAGTTGAAATAAGTTTTGGTAATAACCTTTCTATATCAAAATCTACAAAATCATTCTCTTTGTGTTTAAGGTTACCTGCTATAAAACCAGCGGTAATATCTTCAAACATTTTCACTTCAGGTATCGCTTTTACAGTATTTGGTTTTGCGTTTTTCTGATCCAATACGAGCAATGTATCAACGGGTGGGTGATTGATCTTTTCTTTTTTCTGATCCGGCCATCTGATCACCAGGCTATCCAGTTTTTTACTATCATTTAAGCCGAAAACAAGAACAGGGTCTACGCTACTTTGAAAACCACGTGTAGGCATCTGTTCCAATATCTGTTCTTTCTTGTCTGTATAAATACTCACCCTTGCCCCCAAACCATTTGTATTAGGTGAAATACCATTTAATTTTATTTTGAGAAAATGGTGATGCAGTTTTTCAGAACTCATATTTTTATAAACAGAAGCTTCTGCGTTTTCATTATTAATTACGAGATCCAGATCCCCATCTCCATCCAGATCTGCATAGGCGGCACCGCTGCTAAAGCTGGGCTTTTCGAATCCCAACTGCCTGGACTCATCCTTAAAAAGAAGATTTCGCTGATTGGTAAATGCAAAATTGGGAATCGGAACAGAAGGCATTTTATTTAACAGATCCAGGAAATCAAAATCTCCCTGCCGTACTCGTTTGAGATTTTCTTCGCTGTTAAAATAAGCGAGAAAATCCTGGTTTGTGAGATCGCGTCGTATTCCATTGCAAACGAACAGGTCTTTCCAACCATCGTTATCAAAATCAAAACTAAGGGTTCCCCAGCTCCAGCCAGTTGCATCTACACCTGCCAGTTGACCAATTTCACTGAATGTACCATCCTGGTTATTTAATTGCAGTGTATTGCAGGTAAACTGATGATGATACTCTAATTGATTCTTTGCATTCTGAATATCGAATCCATCAAATTTAATGGTGGTCTTTAACCGAAAATCATTTTCAGGTAGCATTTCTGCTGTAAAAATGTCGAGGTATCCATCATTATTGATATCAGCCAGATCCGTACCCATGGCACCATTACTCATATGCCCGATGGCACTATTGGACACTTCTTTGAAAGTACCGTTATGCTGATTGATATATAAATAATCATGTTCAAAAAAATCATTGGCTACATAAATATCCTCCCAGCCGTCATTATTCATATCCCCAACCGTTACCCCTAAGCCAAATGCTATCTCTGAACCGAATATGCCTGCTTTTTCGCTAACGTCTGTGAATTTACCTCCGTCATTTCTGTAAAGCCTGTCGCCATTTACAGCATCACGCTGATAGCGGGCATCTTTTTTATAACCAAAATTGTCGATTGACTTGGGGCTATTATTTAACACAAAACAATCCAGATCACCATCATGATCATAATCGAAAAATATGGCTTGTGTTGATGCGCCTTTATCATCAAGTCCATACGCATGCGCTTCTTCTTTGAAGGTGCCATCTTTCTGGTTAATATACAATTCATTCGCCCGATCATCTCCTGGAATGATACCCGCATTACAAACATATATATCCATCCATCCGTCACCATTGATATCAACCATGGTAACGCCTGTATGCCATTTATGGGGACTGCTGATTTTAGCTTTCAGGGTAATATCCTCAAATTGCATATTCCCTTTATTCAGGTATAATTTATTTTCGCCCTGATTGGAGGTAAAGAATATATCCGGTTTTCCATCGTTATTAATATCTGCAATGGCTACTCCTCCCCCATTATAAAAATTATGATAATTGAGAAT
>CAIYKV010000261.1 GCA_903926855.1 uncultured Bacteroidota bacterium
CATTGCTGGTGTTATCACCAGCAATTCTTATGACAGCTATACAATTATTCTAAACGTTTCCCTTTTTCATCCATTTGCCATTGCTGGTGCTCGGCCATTGCTGGTGTTATCACCAGCAATTCTGACGACAGCTATACAATTTCTTATGACAGCTATACAATTATTCTAAACGTTTCCCTTCTTCAATTCCTCCACAGCAAAACTCGCTGCCCTCGCTGTTAAAGCCATATAAGTTAATGAAGGGTTCTGACAGGCAGCCGATGCCATGCAGGCTCCATCCGTAACAAATACATTCTTTGCATCCCATACCTGGTTATTGGCATTCAATACAGATGTCTTTGGATCTTTACCCATTCTGGCAGTACCCATTTCATGGATACCCTGACCAATAGAATATTCTGTATGCCATTCCTTTACATCCTTCACTCCGGAAGCTTCCAGCATTCCCTTAAGTTCTTCTACCATGGCGATCCGCATTTTCTTTTCATTTTCTTTCAATTCACAATCCATAGATAATACAGGTAGTCCCCATTTATCCTTCTTCACTTTATCCAGCGTGATCTTGTTTTCATGATAAGGTAATATTTCTCCAAATCCGGTCCCACCAATCGTCCAGCCACCTGGCTCTGTCAATGCTTCTTTGAAGCCTGCACCAATACTTAATTCCGCTACATCCCTGCTCCAACCCGTTCTGCTGGCACCACCCTGGTATCCAAATCCCCGTAGAAAATCTCTTTTATCATTACCAATGTTTACAAACCGGGGTATATAAAAACCATTCGCCCTTCTGCCATAATAATAACTGTCTTCATAGCCATCCACCGTTCCTGCAGCCCCTACATTATAATGATGATCCATTACATTATGTCCCAATTCTCCACTACTACTTCCCAATCCACCCGGCCAGATATCAGTTGCCGTATTAAATAATATCCAGGCAGAGTTCAAAGCTGAAGCATTCACAAAAACAATCTTTGAATAATATTCATAGGTCTGATTGGTTTCCGCATCCAATACTTCTACCCCCTTCGCTTTCTTACTATCCTTATCATAAATTAATTTAGTAACAATCGAAAAAGGCCTCACCGTTAAATTACCTGTTTTCATGGCAGCAGGTAGCGTGGAAGACTGGGTGCTGAAATAACCACCAAAGGGACAACCCTCCCAACACCTGTTACGAAACTGGCACTGTGTACGTCCTTCAATAGGGGCAGTCAGATTGGCTACACGACCAATGATCATATGACGAGCTCCTTTATATTGCGCTTTGATTCTGGCTGCCACATCTTTCTCAACACAATTCAAATCCATGGGAGGTAAAAACTGTCCATCAGGTAAATGCGGAATGCCTTCATGTGAGCCGCTGATACCAGCAAATTTTTCAACATAATCATACCAGGGCGCTACGTCTTTATATCGTATCGGCCAGTCAATCCCAATACCCTCTTTTGCATTGGCTTCAAAATCCAGATCACTCCAACGATAGCTTTGTCTTCCCCATAAAATGGAGCGACCCCCCAGTTGATAACTGCGCCACCAGGTAAAGGGTTTTACTTCTGTATATGGGCAATTTTCCTCATTCGCCCAGGAATCCATGATGGCTTCATTAGCTGCCCATCCTCGGTGTAAAACTGGAAATTTTTTTCGCTGCTCTTCTGTCGTATGACTCCTGTGCTCAAATTGCCAGGGGTCTTTAGAAGCCGTTTTATAGTCTTTGATATGTTGATAATCCCTGCCTCTTTCCAGCATCAATACTTTCAGTCCCTTCTCTGTTAATTCCTTTGCCGCCCAGCCTCCGCTGATACCTGAACCTATTACAATTGCATCGAAACTATTTTGGGTTTTGGCTTGGGTATTAAGACGAGTTGAATCGGCTGGCATAATCGTTTATTTAGGTATAAGTGAATAGGCATTCTAAAGACACTTAAATCTAAAACATTATTATCAAATTAAGAACTCAAAAAACCTTGCCTTTGTGCCTTGGTGTGGGAATTAATTTGCACACCAAGGCACAAAGGCAAGGTTTGGATTTACTTTATATTGGTGTTTTGTAATCTTATAAGGGTATCTTAATGACTGAAAAGGAACTGGCTGACAGAACCAAAGACAACTGTTTCCCATTCAAATGCAGTTCATTCGTAACCGGACTTATGAAAAACGGTTGTGCAAAAGAGTTTACTGCATTCATATCATCCGAATGCAGGGTAGTGATAAACGCTTTTGCATCCTTTTGCAAGTACCCTTCCAAATTAATCGACAGGTTTTGTTCTTTTCCCAGGGTATTGGCTATTTTGATAATCAGCTCATGTGTACCCGCATCCATACAGGCAGAAGCATACAAACTATCCTGCCCCGCTATTACTTCACCATTCATATCTATAGGTACTGTATAAGTGCCACGGTTATTGGAGAAAAGTTTTTGTACATAATAACTGGGACTGCCATAGGAATGAAGATTATCAAACCAAATCAGATCCGGGGTCCATTGCCAGCCATCAACATGCGCGAGTAAGGGGGCATAAGAAGCCATATTCACCACATCCGCATTTCGTTCGAGGCCAGTCATAAATGCAGCTTCTGCTAACGCGGCTCTCCAGTTATTTTTAGTAATACCATTGGGTATACCCACACTATGTGCAGCAAATTCGCCGGCAAATATTTTTGGACCAGTACGGTCATATGAATCATAACGCCTGGCATTTTTTAGAAACCATTCGGGAGAACTGTAATAATGTTCATCTAATATATCTGCATGCATTTTGCGAAGCGTATCATTCAGGAAATGAAAAAGTTCTCCACCAGAATAAGGACCCACACTATTTACCAATTGAATGGATGGATATTTCTTTTTGATTGCTTTGGCGAAATAAGTGTATCGTTCAATATACTGCGGGCCCCATTGTTCATTACCTACCCCCATCATTTGTAAATGAAATGGGGAAGCATGTCCCATTTTCGCACGAAGAGCGCCCCATTTACTGGTAACCGGACCATTGGCAAATTCAATCAGGTCGAGTGCATCCTGTACATAAGGATCTAATTGATCCGTTGGTACTACTTCTGCCGTATTAAACTGACAGGCCATACCACAATTGAGAATAGGTAAGGGTGAAGCACCGATATCTTCTGCCAGTAAAAAATATTCATAAAAACCCAATCCAAGACTTTGAAAATAATCGGGTGCAGAACGATTGCTAAACTCGGTGTTCCATCGATTGATGATCAGTTTCCTGTCCTCCACATTACCCACCGTTGTTTTCCATTGGTACCGATTGGCTAGATCACGACCTTCTACAATACATCCCCCGGGAAATCGGATAAATCCGGGTTTCAGATCAGCCAGTAACTGAACCAGATCGGGTCTGAGTCCACCGGGACGCTTTTTCCAGGTATCTTGTGGAAACAAGGAAATCATATCCATATCTATCGAACCCTGACCTTCTATCCAGATGGTTAATTTGGCTTTGGGTTCAGTTGCTGTTGCCTCAAATGAAACGCTATATTTTTTCCATTCATTGCCAACTGGTGAAAGACTGGCCGTACCCATGGATTCTCCTTTTGCATTTTGTAATTCAATTCGGAGTTTACTTGCGGATTCTTTAGG
>CAIYKV010000262.1 GCA_903926855.1 uncultured Bacteroidota bacterium
AATAACTAACGTAACAGAGTAAGAATGAAAAAATGGGATAGTCATTTTCAGCTGGGAGATACTGTAACCGCGGAACAATTGGATTTTTTTGATAAGCATGGCGTAATTGTATTCAGGAACTTCATCAGCAAGGAAAATGTGGCCACCTATATCAGTGAATTTAAGCGCCTGGAAGCCTTATGGCTGGAGGAAGGCCGCGATAAAGTGAATGGAATTCCCTTGAAATTCGGGAAAGATGAAGCCGGCAATAAAACCATTCAAAGACTTTGTTTTAGTTCTCTTTACAGCGATCCTTTGCATGCATTATTGGAAGATCCCCGTCTGACCGAATTAAAGGCATTTTTAAGCCCCTATGAAGGAAGAATTGCCGAAAACGAAAAGGACGGCCTGGTGATTAATAATTACATCAATACGCCAAATAGTACGTTTACACAGATGGGCTGGCATACAGATTCTCCCCGAGATCTTTTCCTTGGGCAAAAAATCATGCCGATGCTGAATGTAGGCATTCACCTGGATGATTGTGCGTATGAAAATGGGGGTTTACGTGTGATTCCGGGTACCCATAAGCAAAACATGCTGAAACTGCTTTTTGGTAAGAAATATTTTATTGATAATAATGATGACACCCGTGAAGTGGGATTCGACCTGAATGCAGGCGATCTTTCTGTACATGATGGTCGTTTATGGCATAGGGTAAAACAGTCTCCTAAATTTGGTGAGGAAAGCCGCAGAAGGGTAATGTATGTACCGATGGTTACCGGAAAATACAAACCTAAGCACGAACACAGTAAAACGCCTTTCTATCATCGGTTTACCGGGAAAGTGCATCACTGAATGCCTGACAATCCATAACAGCATTATCTTATATCGAATTCAAAAAAGGTCAACGATTGTTGGCCTTTTTACATACAAAATTTTTCTATGAAATATGCATTAATTACCGGAGCCAGCAAAGGAATCGGAAAAGCCATAGTGGAAGAACTGGCTGCCCGTAAAATCAACCTGTTATTAGTAGCCCGGAGTGAAGATCTTTTACAAACACTGACAATGGATATACAAGCCCGGTTTGGTATCAAAGCCGATTGGCTGGCCATTGACCTGGCACAGGATCATGCGGCCGGGAAAGTGTTTCAATGGACAAAAGATAATGGCTATGCAGTAAATATACTGATCAATAATGCCGGTTATGGACTTAGCGGTCAGTTTGAAAAATATAGCACGGATGAGTATACCCAAATGATGCAGGTGAATATGACAGTTCCGGTTTTGTTGACCAATCTTTTTATTCCCGATTTAAAACGCAATACCCCTTCCTATATCCTCAATATTGCCAGTTCTGCAGCTTACCAGGCTGTTCCGGGTTTAACGGTTTATGCAGCCAGTAAAGCCTTTGTATTGAGTTTTAGTCGTGGTTTAGCTTTTGAGTTGAGAAAATCCGGTGTTTCTGTAACAGCGGTTAGTCCGGGTGGCACCGATACCGATTTCGCAAACCGCGCCCAGGTAGGCGCAAAAGCAGTAAAAGCAGGTGAAAAACTAAATATGACGGCTGAAGCTGTGGCTAAACTTGCTGTAGATGCTCTATTTGCCAAAAAAACCGAGATCATTACAGGATTTGTCAATAAGCTGGGTGCATTTCTAGTTTGGCTCTTACCAAAGAAACTAACAGAAACCACTGCGTCAGGCATCTATAATAACGGATAGTTTGCATGGTTAATAGCAGCAATAAGAGATTGGTTTTGTAAATTCTTATTTAGCCGTTATATTTGCACCCCCAAACGGGAACCCAAAAGGTTTTAAAAAGCTGCTGAGATTCATCCGCCTGGGGCGGAAACATCTCAGCGAAACTCTTACAATAAGAGATCAAACAA
>CAIYKV010000263.1 GCA_903926855.1 uncultured Bacteroidota bacterium
ATTGCCCCATTTTCAAATTTTCAAATTTTCAAATTTTCAAATTTTCAAATTTTCAAATTAATATGATCTCCTGGGAAGACTTTGAGAAAATTGATATCCGTACCGGAACCATTTTGGAAGCTCTTGATTTTCCGAAGGCGAAAAAGCCGGCGTATCAGTTAACCATTGATTTTGGGGCCCTGGGTATTAAACGGAGTTCGGCGCAGATTACGCATCATTATTCTGTTTCGGAACTGGTGGGTAAGCAGGTGGTAGCGGTTGTGAATTTTCCGCCCAGACAGGTCGCTAATTTTTTCAGTGAATGTCTTGTATTGGGTGTGTATGATGCAGATAACCAGGTGATCCTGTTACAAACAGATAAAACTACCGGGAACGGACAAAAAATCGGGTAAGAGCTGTCCGCCTGATTTGGCCTGGAGAGGGCTGTATTCATCCTGAAGACTAAGTCAAATCCAGAAAATTGGTTGCAGAATTCTACAACATACTATATTTATGGTGTACTGAATCTTGCCTTACAATGAGTGAATTGCATTATACGTATTATGAGAGTCCGATTGGGCTGCTTAAACTGGGCGGTACAGATCAGTATATAGGTGAATTGACTTTTGTAGATAACCCGGATCAGCTCACCTATGGAGAGCCCGGTATTACGGAAGTAATGCACCAGTGCACGGAACAATTGATCGAATATTTTCATGGCAATCGCAAAACTTTCACGCTACCGGTTCACCAGGAAGGAACTGAGTTTCAAACCAGGGTTTGGAATGAGTTGATGGAAATTGCTTATGGAAAAACCATCAGCTATATGGACCTGGCAAAACGCCTCGGCGATCCCAAAGTCATTCGTGCGGCAGCTTCGGCCAATGGAAGAAATAATATTGCCATCATCATACCCTGTCACCGGGTGATTGGAAGCGACAGTTCATTGGTGGGTTACTCGGGGGGGAAATGGCGGAAAAAATGGTTATTGGGACATGAGTTTAAAGTGGCGCATGGGGTGCAAACACTTTTTTAGTTTGGGGTTGGGGGTTTGGAGTTTGAGGTTGAATTTATTGTAGGTCGGAGCTGTTGAAACTGAGGGGGAGTAGCATATTTGATTGGGGGATGATATAGATTTTTCCTTCGAGGCCGGATAAGATTAGGCGAATGGGATGGTTGAGGCGTAATTGGTATTCTGCCAGGGTTTGACGGCAAATGCCACAGGGAGTTACGGGTCGGTTACTTTCTCCCTGGGTATTATGGTAACTGATAGCCATGGTTTCTATGGGCACATTGGGGTAGATAGATGATGCAGCGGATAATAGTACTCTTTCAGCACATAAGCCTACGGGGTAGCTGGCGTTTTCCTGGTTGGTGCCGGTAACGCTTTCTCCATTGGTTAAACGGGCAATGGCACCTACTTTGAATTGGGAATAAGGGGCATAGGCCTGACTGGTCACTTTTCTTGCTTCCTGTAACAGCCAGGCATCCTCTACGGATAATTCTTCAACCGAATCATACACCTCGAATGCAAAGCTGATTGTTTCACGATTCATGGTAATCTATTTAGACAAAAAAGTCCCCAAAGCCATTAGCCATGAGGACCCTATCGGTTAACAAAGGTATACATTTTATTTTATTCCGTTAAACAGGCGCTTCCATCTGGGTCCTTTATCCCAGCTAAACCAGATCAGCGAAGCTTTACCCACTACATGGGTTTCCGGAACAAATCCCCAGAAACGACTATCCTGGCTGCGATGCCTGTTATCACCCATCATCCAGTAATAATCATATTTGGTGGTATAACTGGTGGCTTCTTTTCCATTGATAATATATTTCCCATTTACTTCATCCATCGTATTATGTTCATACGTGATGATCAAACGACGGTAAAGCGCAATTGTTTTTGGGTTTAAGGCTAGTACATCTCCTTTTTTAGGAACCGTTAAGGGACCATAATTATCTACTGTCCAGGGATAATTGGCTTCATCAAATGGGAATGTCTGTCCTACCATATTATCATTATACAGACTGATCGATTTTACATTCGGTTGCTTTTTTACTTTTTCAGCTTCCTCATGGGTCATATTGATCTTGAGTGTATTGGGCTGGTTGGTAGGTGTTAGCTGATCATCGGGATTTTCCGGATCGATGCCCAATTCCTCCTTAAAAAAGTCTTCGGGAAAAGGACTGCCATTGGTTACCACCAAATATTCAGTTTGTGAACCCGGTGGAATAAATGCGGGTTGGTTATTGATAAATAATACGCCCCCCTTCACCTGCAACTGATCTCCATGAACGGCCACGCAACGTTTGATATAGTTATCTGTTTTGTCCATCGGGTGAACCAATAATGGGCTCTCATTCGCAACCAGGGCTTCTCTATTGCCTTTGTAAGTATCCCGCAATACATCATAATACGGCACTTTACTACCATGATTGATATCATTGATAATGGTATCTCCCGCAGGGAAATTGAATACCACTACATCATTTCTCTTTACTTCCGTAATAGCGGGTAATCTTTTATAAGGAAGTTGCACCTCTTTAATATAAGAAGGGGTGGTTTGTGAAAATGGCATGGTATTGTGTACGAATGGAAAAGAAATCGGTGTTTGTGGAATACGTGCCCCGTAACTCATTTTATTAACAAACAGGAAGTCATTGATCAACAGGGTTTTTTCCATACTGCCTGTAGGAATCACATAGGCTTCAAAAACAAATGTGCGGATCAGGGTAGCTGCCACAATCGCAAATACACCCGCATCAATCCATTCCCTGGATGCTGGTTTATGGTAATGTTTCAGGATCTCACTGCCATACCATTTTTCTTTTTTGGAAAACCCCAGGTAGGGGAAATAAATAAAAGGAAAGAACACAGTAGCCGCATGATCGGGAACAGATACTTTTTTGAAATGCATCACAAAGATAATCGTGATCCAGATGGTGATAAACTGACCGGCAATGGGTATCAACTGTAACCAAAACCAGTAACGCTGAATATTACATTTCGCAACAATCTGCCAGGTATTATAAAAAGGAATGAATGCTTTCCAGGGCTCTATGCCCGCTTTTTTAAACATGCCATACATGCCCAGATGCCAGCCAATAATTCCGATAATGAATAGAGTTAAACCCATAGTTAACAGTTAAGTAGTAACAAAAATATCCTTTTCACCCACAATAGGGCGGTTTGCGGGTGAAAGTTTTCTTAAATAAGGGCCAAAGGAGATGATTAAGGCGTTTTCAGCTTAGATGGGTAATACATAATTTCTCACATCTTCCATACCTATGGATTTTCCGGAAAGAATGATCAGCCTTTCCACCACATTCCTGAGTTCGCGGATATTACCCGTCCAGTTATGTTGTTGCAAAGCTTCCATTGCTTTTTTATCTATCGATTTTACCGCCTGTCCGTATTCAGCAGCTATATCTGCCAGAAATTTATCTACCAATAAAGGGATATCTGTTCTTCTGTCGTTTAAGGAAGGCACATGCACGAGTATCACACTTAACCGGTGATAGAGATCCATCCGGAAATTTTTCTCTGCTACTTCGGTTAGTAAATCCTTATTGGTAGCAGCAATTACCCGAACATCTACTGATATCTCTTTCTCTCCTCCTACCCGGGTAATTTTTCCTTCCTGCAATGCGCGTAATACTTTTGCCTGGGCACTCAAACTCATATCACCTATTTCATCCAGGAACAAAGTGCCTCCATTGGCCTGTTCAAATTTGCCGATCCTTTGTTTTACGGCTGAAGTAAAAGAACCTTTTTCATGACCGAATAATTCACTTTCAATTAATTCGCCGGGTATGGCAGCACAATTCACTTCAATGATGGGCCCATTTGCGCGGTTACTTTTTTCATGCAGCCATCTTGCCACCAATTCCTTTCCACTGCCGTTTTCACCGGTTACCAATACCCTTGCCTCGGTAGGAGCCACTTTAGCAATGGTATCTTTTATTTTACGAATGGCTTCGCTTTCACCAATCATTTCCTGTACCCTGGAAACTTTCCGTTTTAAGATTTTGGTTTCTTTTACCAATACGGTTTTATCCAATGCATTGCGAATGGTAATCAGTAATCGATTGAGGTCGGGTGGTTTTGCGATATAATCAAATGCTCCTTTTTTTACGGCATCTACGGCAGTCTCAATATTACCATGACCGCTGATCATGATCACCGGCACTTCTGTACCGGTTGCCATCACTTTTTGCAGAAACTCAATGCCATCAATCCTGGGCATTTTTATATCGCAAAGAATGACATCAAAATTTCCGGATTGAAATTTTTGCAGACCTTCTTCTCCATCAGTGGCTTCTTCAACGGTAAATCCTTCATTGGCAAGGATGTCTTTTAACACATTCCGGATCGATCTTTCATCATCAATTATCAGGATATTCGGCATACTGCATTATTTATTGCTAAGATAACAAGATATAGGGGAAGAATTTATGATCGGAGATTTTGTTTGCGTCAGTGAATATGGTACTGAACTCCTGCAAAAAAATTTCTTCCGGTAGCCGGGTTATAATATCTTTTTGCTGCAGCGTTGATATCATTACCCAGACTATATACCTGGTTGAGTACATTATCAATTCCCATAAATAGGTGCAGCCTGTTGGCTTTTTGGTTAGATCGGTATCCCCATTTCATCTGAACCAATTGGTAAGCAGCAGCATACGCATCATTTGCATCGGTTAATGGAATCGAAGAAGTACTGTTGAGAGAGAGGTTCAGGTAATACCCTTTCCTGGTTTCTATATCCATTCCTGTTACCCAGGTATTTCTGGGAACACCTGTAACGGCATTACCCGAGTAGTTAATTCCATCCTGCTGATAATTATCAAATCGATAAGGTTGATAAGTATAGCTGCTCCAAAGTTTGCAACTCTTTAAAAAATGTATGGGTCTTTTTACAAACTGGTATCTTACCAGGGATTCGATTCCTTTTTCAATCGTACCCCCTGCATTTACATAATAGAGCGCACCAGCTGCATTACTCCTTTGCACAATCGCATCTTTCAGTGCAAAATAATAGACGGCTATATCAAATTCCAATTGCCTGTTAAGCAGCATACCCTTGATACCGGTTTCATAATTCCAGCCATATTCAGCATTCAGGTTTCCATAGTAGTTGCCATCGGTTGGCCGGAGTTCTGCCAATGCCGGTGGAGAAAATCCTTTGGCTACCACTGCATACGCAGAAACATCGGTCTGAATTCTGTATAAAATTGCCAACCTTGGTGTGAATACGGAATTGATATTTCTATCTACATAATTCGAACGCAGATCGGTTAAACGTTTGTACCGATAAGACTGGTTATTGAAACTCATACCCGCCGTAATATTCCATTTTTGATTGATAACGAGTTGGGCCTGTGAAAAAGCAAACCATTGGTTTGCATAGATATTATCTGTGAATTGAACCGTATCAGGCACCCCTGCCCGGTTACCATAATCTGTTGTGAGTGCATGATTATTCAGCCATTCTGCGCCATTGATCCATTGAAAGCTGGTATTGGCTGTTTGGGTATGCAGTGTGAGGCTGGTTCCTATACCCATATTATCTTCCGAACGTTTTTCGTAATCTGTGAGATAGGGATTATCGAAAGAAGTATGGTTATTCATCACAAAAGATTTCAGGGTAAACAGTTTACCAAGATCTGTTTCGTGGTGAATGGCGCCAAAAAGGGTTTTGTTATAAATCGCTGCTTTTTGCTGAATGGCTCCGGGTATAGTTCCGCTGGGTAAGCGGGCGAGTTTGGGATTGAGTTGCATTTGTGCAAGGGTAATACCGCCGGGTGTCTGGTAATAAAGATCAGTATAGAATACCAATACCTGTAACTGCTGCGATTTCCATTGGTTATTCAGTTGCCATTTGACAATATCTTTTCGGGAAGCAGTCTCCTGCCGGTAGCCATCTGATTGCTGGTGTATTTGCTGGATAGAGGTTGATAATTGCTTTTGCCTGTGTTCCCATGCAGCCTGTTCGCTGAATAAACCATAAGAGCCCCCTGATGTGCCAACAGTATAGTTGTTTTGCGTATGTTCTGAAAATGGCAAATCGGTTTTCAACAATAAAGCCCCTCCTGTACCTACTCCATATACACTGGCAACCGGGCCTTTTACTATTTCAGCGCTGGTAATCTCTGCCATATCCACCAGGTTCAGATACGTATTTCCACCTCCATCTGTTAATGGAATATCATTCCAATACACTTTCACATTTCTGATACCAAATGGTGATCTTAATAAACTACCCCTGAGCGATAAACGATAACTGTTGGGAGATCTTTCTTCCATTCTTGCCCCGGGAATAATATTGAATGCCGGAAGGAGGCTGGCATTGCTATATCGCTCCAGATCATGCGAACTAATGGGTGCAACAGCTGCCGGAACTGTTTTCCATTGCTGGTGAGATTGAAAGGCGGTTACCAGGATCTCACCCAAAGCACTATCGGAAGGCAACCGGGTACTATCCTGACTAAAGAGGTTAGCCACTAAAAAAATACTAAGGAAAAACAGCAGGTAGTTTCTCATCATAATTGTTACTAAAATTAGGGAAAATACCCAAAGCGGTAGATGGTCCTGGATTCATAAGCTTATCTACTTCTCTACATGCAAAACCCGGAAATATTCCGGGTTTTGCATGTAGATGATATGTTATTTATACCCAATTTATTTTTTCATATACATCACTTCTTTTACCAGTTTAACCGTTCTCTCTACATCTGGAATGGCCAGGGCAGCAAGGTTTGGCGCATAGTGCATAGGTGCATCGGCGCTGGTGATTCTTCTGATAGGCGCATCCAGGTAATCAAACCCTTCTTTCTGGATACGGTAACTGATTTCTGAAGAGATAGAAGCAAATGGCCATTGTTCTTCAACAATTACAAGACGGTTGGTTTTCTTTACACTTTCCAGGATAGTCATCCAGTCTAAGGGACGAATGGTTCTCAGATCAATGACTTCTGCGCTAACCCCTTCTTTTTCTAATTCTGCAGCTGCACCCAATGCCACTTTCATCATTTTATTATAGGAAACGATGGTTACATCCCTTCCCTGTTTCTTTACATCCGATTTACCCAATGGAATATAATATTCTTCTTCAGGAACATCTGATTTGTCGCCATACATCACTTCACTTTCCATAAAAATTACAGGATCTTCTTCGTAGCGGATGGCTTGTTTCATCAATCCTTTTGCATCATATCCGTTGGAAGGAGATACTACTTTCAAACCTGGTATATTGGCATAATAGCTATCAAAAGCGGTAGAATGCTGGGCACCTAACTGACCGGCGCTACCATTGGGTCCACGAAAAACAATGGGGCAGCCAATCTGACCGCCACTCATGGCGAGCATTTTGGAAGCGGTGTTTAAAATCTGGTCCATCGCCAATACTGCAAAGTTCCAGGTCATGAATTCCACCACGGGTCTTAACCCGCTTTGGGCGGCCCCAACGGCTACTGCGGCAAAGCCCAATTCTGAGATAGGGGTATCGATTACACGTTTGGGACCGAATTCAGCCAACATACCCTGGCTCACCTTATAGGCACCATTGTATTCTGCTACTTCTTCCCCCATCAGAAAAACCCTGTCATCTCTTCTCATTTCTTCATTCATGGCTTCTCTCAAAGCCTCTCTGAAAGCTATTGAACGCATAGTATTTTTTATAATTGAGCAGCAAAAATATAAGATTATGAAGTATAAACCCAAAACTGTTAAGGGGTATTCAGCAAAAACCTCCCCCGGAATCGGGGGAGGTTTTTAAATTCTTGCTTTTTACCCGTTAAAATACGTTCCAGCCAAAGCTGATATAATATAACCCACCTATAGAAGGATTACCATAGGCAGTTGTATAATATTGGTTTAAGATATTGGTAGCACCCAATTTAACAAGGGATTTTGTTTTTGGGAATTTATAGCTGACCATACCATCCAGTGTTCCGTAAGAAGGTACATTTCCGGTTGCGAAGCTTCCTTCATAAGTAAAGGAATCCACCCATCTGTATACCAGGCTAAAGCCATACCGATTGTCTTTTCCGAATCCGGTATTATTAAAGGCAATATTGGTTCGGTATTTAGGTGTATTGAAATAAGAAACAAAACCGGTTGGTAAAGAACCAATCATATCAGAATACAGGTTAGCACTTACCGAATAATTTTTACCCAGCAGGTATTCTGCAGAAGCTCCCCAACCATTGGTATTTACATTGCCAGGAGTATTCACTGCTATACTGTAGCCGATACTGGTACTGGAATTCAGCAAAGCCAAATATCCGGGAATACCGGGTGTTGCAACCCTGTCCTGCACCACAGTTACACTGCTAAGGAAATCCTTATAAGTTGCCCAATAAGCATACACATCAATCAGTAATGTTTGGGCAATCAGGCCCTTGTAACCAATTTCAAAAGACTGGCTGGATTCAGGTTTAAACTTACCAAACTGTTGCACCTGCAATAAAGCCGGATTAGGCGCACCAGCCGCCGCACTGGCACCAAATGCATACACACTGGCTACAGAATAAGCAGGATTGCCACTGAAATTATAGTAGTCCCTTAGTTGCGGTAATCCACCCATTAAGCGGGTGCCCCCTCCAACAGTCAGGTTGATCCATTGGTTTTGTGTTGTTGGAAAACGATAGGCTTCCTGATAAGAGAAACGCAGGTTATGATCTTTGGCCAGTTTTACTACCGCAGAAACCCTAGGGGTAAAACGTCCGTCGAAATTGGTGTTTTTATCATACCTGCCGGAAGCAGTCACTTTCAAAACATCACTAAAGAATTTCTGGGAAAGTTGGGCATAAGCACCTACTTCATCTATTTTAATAGGACCCGCAGTATCTGCAAATAAAGTACCCTGAGAATTCAGGATATATCTTTTGGTACTGGCACCCACCAGGAAATCTGTACCTGTTTTGGTTAATCCCAGATCATTGGACAGATTGTACTGGCCCTCAAATACATTTAACCTCGTAGCATCCAGGAACAGTCCCCCTCCTTTTGAAATTGGGGTGCTGGCAATTTGTTTGAATAATGGGTTATTACCGATAAATCCGGTTGGCCTGCCCTGATCGGCAAATGCCCTTGCTGCATTTTGTGCATCAATATTGGCAAGACCTGCATCGCGAGCACTCACCAAAGCGCCCATATATTGTGGGAACCAGGTAGTACTTGGTTTCCATGCTTCATTGAATAAACGGGTGGTAATGGTGCTGTTAAAAGAGTTACCGGAATTTTCATGCGTGGTATAGGCACGTAAGAACCAGTTTTTACTTTTCACTTCTAATTTATATTGCCCCATTTTTAATCCACTCAATGAGTAACGATCACTTCCTGTATACACGCTATTTCCTGTTCCATAGTTTGCGAGAAATGACGCTTCAGTATTATTGTTCAATTTATAATACATGGCACCTGTCAATTTCACATTGAGGGTGGTTGGATTAATCACATCTTTTTCGCTGTATCCTGTTCTGCTTACCGTTTGGGTACCGAAATAGTTACGGCTGGGACTGGCACCATAAATAAATGGAGAAGCTCCGGCAGCTACCAGGGCGCCTGCACCGGCTGCAGTCAGAAAATTATTAAAATCGGCAAGTTTAGCACCTGGGTTTGCGGCAAGAAATCCGTTAAATGCGGCAATAGTAGCAGCAGGTAATCCTGTAGAAGCAATCACTCCACTGGCCGTGCTTCCTAAATTGGCATTGGTTTCATCACCATAAACATTCACACCATCATATGCAGGATCGCTTTGACGTGTACCTGGAATCGCCTGACCATTGGGTGTACCGGTTGACCTGGAATAATTAGAGGTTTGGGTAGCCAGCCAATCCTGTGCCTGTACAAACTGGGCACCTACTTTAAAGGCAAATTTTTCAGATACTTTCAATCCCCAACGCAAACTCCAGTCATAATAAGAAGAAGCTGCACGCTGTGAGCCATCAATATCCTTTACTCCTTGTTTTATCTGAAAACTAAAACCCTGGTATTTGAATGGGTTTTTACTGTTGATCAGCACCGTACCATTCATACCCCCTGAGCCATATAAAGCAGAAGAAGCACCAGGCAATAGTTCGATATTTTCCACGTCCAATTCAGTAAGGCCTATCACACTACCCACTGAAAAGTTCAGTCCGGGTGCCTGGTTATCCATTCCATCCACCAATTGATTCAAACGGGTATTACCACTGCTGTTGAATCCACGGGTTCCTACACTACGGAAGGTTAAAGAAGCCGCTATTACATCCACCCCTTTCAGGTTGGTGATCATATCGTAATAATTATTGGAGGGGGTATTACGGATGGCATTTAAACTGATTCTTTCAATAGATATCGGCGATTCGAGAATACGCTCCGGTACCCTGGAAGCAGCTACCACCACTTCATCCCCTAATATGAAAGAGGGCTCAATATCAATGGCTACAGTTTCATTATTGTTTTTGATAACGACTTCCCTACTGGTATAGCCCACAGAGGAAATCACAAGTGTTACCGGCAGCTTCTGAACCGTGGTAAATTTAAAATTACCCTTGTCATCAGTAAAAGTTCCGGCATTACTTCCTTTAATCGTAACAGAAACGGCAGAAATGGCTTCTTTGGATTTACCGTTTTTAACAGTGCCCGAAATTGTACTTGAAAGCTGGGCCATGGAGGATATGCTTAGGGCAGTTCCAATAACCAGGCATCCGAAATGGGTTAATAATCGTCTCATATAGGCAAGTTTTAGCATGAATTGTTAATAAAAATAACATTTGTTAGTATTCCGGGAAAATTTAATTTGTGCACAAACAGGGATAGCTTGTTAGGAAAAAAATCTTTTCTTACTCATTATTTATCAATGACCTATCTATTTTTGAACTATGTCATTTTTGCAATTGCCCTTTCAGACAAATCTCTACCATGGTAAGGTGAGAGATGTGTATAGTATTCAAACCGACTGGCTGGTAATGGTGGCCAGCAATCGTATTTCTGCTTTTGATGTGATTCTGCCAAAACCGATACCTTATAAAGGGCAGGTGCTTAACCAGATTGCAGCATTTATGCTGGAAGCTACTGCGGATATTTGTCCGAACTGGCTGGTTACCGTACCGGCTCCGAATGTATCCATTGGAAAACGTTGTATTCCTTTCAAGATTGAAATGGTGGTGAGGGGCAATGTGGTAGGGCATGCATGGCGTACTTATCAATCAGGCAAAAGAGAATTATGCGGTGTGCAAATGCCCGAGGGTTTGCATGAAAATGATTTTTTCCCTGAGCCGATTATTACCCCTTCTACAAAAGCATCAGCCGGACATGATGAAGATATTTCAAAAGAAGAGATCATTGCCAGTGGACTGACAACAAAAGAAGAATGGGAAATTCTGGAAAATTATACCCTGCAATTATTTGCCCGTGGAAAAGAGATTGCCGCGAAACAGGGTTTGATACTGGCCGATACCAAATATGAATTTGGAAAGATCGGGGATACGATTTACCTGATGGATGAAATACATACACCGGATTCTTCCCGATATTTTTATGCAGATGGTTTTTCTGAAAGACAGGCATCGGGTGAAAAACAAAAACAGCTGAGTAAAGAATTTGTACGCGAATGGCTGATAGCCAATCATTTTATGGGGAAAGAAGGACAGGTGGTTCCTGAAATGAGTGATGAATGGATTGATACCATCAGTAAACGATATATTGAGCTGTTTGAAAAAGTAACCGGTACATCTTTTGAACCCAAACCCGTAGATGATCAGATTATAGAGAAAGAAATTATCAGTGCATTAGAAAGATTGGGTATCGTGTAATAAAAGATTTAGCTGAAGTCCTATTTTCCGAAAATCCAGTTATTTATATCCCGTAAAATGGTATACCGGGTTATTAAAAAACAACAAATTTCCCTCCCCCGGGCAGGTCAACCAAATTGCATTTTATATCAAAAATTGCTTCCAGTAATTCGCTGGTAACTGCTTCATCCTTTGCCAGGCTTTTGATTACAGAAGCCTGTTTCATGAATAGAATCCGGTCTGCATATTTTATTGCCAGGTTAATATCATGTAATACGGCAATCACGGCAACCTGTTTTTTGCAGCATTCTTTCGCAACAGCTAATAACTGGTGCTGGTATTTTACATCGAGATGAGATACCGGTTCATCCAGCAATAATAATTTCTGTTCGTTTTCACTGGTATCGCCTATCTGCGCCAATACCCGGCTCATTTGTACTTTTTGTGCTTCCCCACCCGACAGGGTTTGATACGATCGATCTGCCAGATCATTTACCTGCATCCTTTCCATTCTGTCCGTAACAATGCCCTCATCTTCTGCTCTGGGAAAACTATTGAAATAGGGATATCTTCCCATCATCACAATTTCACGGGCAGATAAGGGGAAACTGATTTCATAATGCTGCGACAATACTGCTCGCTGTTTTGCGAGCTGATCAGTTTTATAGGTAACTAAATCCTTTCCTTTCAATAATATTTTTCCTTTGGTAGGTGGTAATGCCCCGGACATCATTTTTAATAAGGTAGACTTACCCGCACCATTGGGACCCATGATCACAACAAATTCTCCGGGCTCCACAAATAGGGAGACTTCATTAACCAGTATTTTTTTATTAACTGCAAAGGAAACATGTTGTACATCAATCATTGCCACCTCCTTTTGAATACAGGATATGTGTTCTTTTGAGCAGGATCACAAATATGGGGGCACCAACCAGGGAAGTGATAATACCTATGGGTACTTCAGCGGGAGCAAGCAGTAATCTTGCGCCCATATCTGCCAGGGTTAATAAAATAGCACCGGCGATCATGGAAGCAGGAATCAGTTTTTTATGATCACTACCCACCAGTAAACGCATTACATGTGGAATAATCAGACCCATAAAACTGATGACCCCTACAAAAGCTGTGGCAACAGATACCATGGCCGTATTCAGGATCATGATTCTCCGTTTCAATTTTTCTGTATCAACCCCTGCATATTGGGCTTCTTCTTCGCCCAACACAAGCGTGTTTAGTTGCTTTGCATATCTAAGGGATAGGATAAAAACAAATGCAGCTACAATACCTGTGATCCATACCTGTAACCAGGTGGCACCTGAGAAGGTACCCAGGTTCCAGAAAGTAATACTTCTTGCCTGTGGGTCGCGGGCAATATAACTCATGAAACCCGTTCCGCTTAGGCCCACTGCGTTCACTGCAATACCAATCAACAAAAGTGTGGTTACCGTAACGCGACTGGTTCCTTTTGATAACGTATATACTACTGCTGTGGCCAATAATCCACCCGCAAATGCAAAAATGGGGACCAGCATCGGTCCGGCAAAATGAACGATGTCTTTATTCATACTGCCCGATAACACAAATACAAGCGAAGCACCAAAAGCAGCACCCGCAATGGTACCCAGCAAGCCGGGTTCAACTATCGGATTACGAAAGAGTCCCTGCATCAATACACCGGAAACAGCCAGGATGGCGCCTGTAATCATACATAACAATATTCTTGGTAAACGTATTTGCAAGAATACTGCCTGGTAAATATTTCCCGGTTCCTTATGATGTATCCAATTATTGGCAGCAGCAAACATATCTTCCAGGGTAATGGAAACTGCACCTAATGCGATAGCAGAGATAACCACTGCCAGCAAAAGAATACCTAAGACCGGAAAGAGATATTTACTTTTTCTCAGCATGGATATTGGGATGAAGCAATTGCATCAGTTTCAAAATATTCTCTCCAGTTCTTGGTCCGAAATAAACAATATCATGTTCTTCAAAACGATAAATCCGGTTATTTTTAGCCGCATTGGTTAAGCCTACGCCCGGTAATGATTTAAAGTTTTCTGCTCCCCCAATTTTATCAAATCCAAAATCGGTTGCAATAATAATATCCGGGTTCGCCTGTGCTACGGCTTCGGCACTTAATTGTCTTGCGCCTTTGGCATCATAGGCAGCTACCCGTCCACCGGCAAGTGCAATCATTTTATCGCCAGGACCTTTTCTCCCGCTCATGACAAAATAATTATTATTTGCCTGGCCATATTGAATGATCATTACGGTAGGACTGTCTTTGATCTCCTTCTGCGCAGCAATGACCAACTGCATATCCGCATCCATTTTCTTAATAACAGAATCTGCACGGGCTTCTGCACCAAAATATTTTCCGAGATCTGCCAATAATATTTTGGCACTGTCGAATGTATTCGCACCACCAAATACTTTGATCTTCAAACCGGCTTTCTCTACCTGTGGCATTACGTTTGCGGGTCCTACATCATTGCTATGAATCACCAGATCCGGATTCATCGCAATAATTCCTTCTGCATTTAATGCACGGTGATATCCTACTGTGGTGAGTAGTTTGGCGCTATCGGGATAATTGCTGGTCAGGTCTCTACCAACAATATCATGTCCTTTACCAATGGCAAACAACATTTCAGTCAGGTGTTTGGAAACACAAACAATTCTGATGTCTTTTGTGGCATCCGTTTCTTTTTTTCCAAAACGCCCACATCCTGTGAGCAGGGAAATTCCGAAAATAAGAATGGAAATTTTTTTCATACTGGTTAATTAAAGTAAAGGCAATCCGTTTGAATTGCCTTTACAGATTATAAGTTATATTTAAAATTGATACCACCAAAATAATTGGCTTTGGAAGGACCCGCCAGGTATACATCGGGTACCTGGTTAACAAATACCATATTCGCATATTGTACTCCCGCAATATTATTGATCCCGAAGAAAATATCTATATCTATATTTTTGGAAAAGCTTTTGCGGAAACCTGCTTTCGCATTTAGCAGGGCATAACTACTGGTTTTGTTAAGTCCGTCTGAAGTAATGGGCATCGCATCTTTGTAGGCATATACTGCATTGGCATAAATACCGGGTTTGGTATCTATATCGATACCGATATTGGCGGTAACCGGCGAAACACCTGCCACTGCATTTCCATCGTAATTGGCAATTACCGGTGCTGTTCTTGCTGCGTTCAGGGTTTGAAAGCTATAGCCCACATATTTAAAATTTGAATAAGCCAGATTCCCAAATGGCCGGATTGTTTTAATGAAACTGGCAGTGGATTTATAGGCTGTATATTTCAATAAAAATTCGATACCCTGGTCGTGTTGTTTACCTGCATTGGCCACATAGGTGTATGCGATGGTACTCGACCCGCTCAGAGGCACAGCAATGGCAGTCATCTTATCAGAAAATTGAGCATCGAATAGAGCCAGTTCATAGATCAGTGATTCATTAAACACAGAACCTTTTGAACCAATTTCAAACTGGTTGCCTATTTCAGGCCGTAAACCTGTATTTACCTGACCGGTACTTGGAATAAAGAAATAGGAACTCACCGGTGCTTTGTATCCTTTGCTGTAAGAAGCATACAGGGAAATCGTTTTATTAATGACTTTATTCACGGCTACATGCGGGGACACCATTCCATCATAGTTTTTATTATACTGAGTAGGATTGGTGCTGGTAGCCACATAGAATCTATCATTGAGTTGTATGCTCATATGTGAGGACCCCAAACCAGCAGTAATTGAGAGATCATGGGGCAGAGATAAGGTCCATTCGCTAAATAAAGAACTGGTACTATTGATGGTATATTGGTTACTTTTCATCGCACCCAATATCCAGTAAGCATTGGGGTCAGTAGGATTTGCTACCATATTATATCCGATAGTCTGTGCATTTTGACGTTGTGTTTCTATCCCCGTAATACCTCCTAAAGTGATGCCCTGGCCAAGTGTAAATTTCAAGTCCAGTGTTGAACGCAACCCATAATTAATAGGATCTTTATCCGTCCAGCCTGCAGCAGAACTGCTATTGTTAATCATTCCGGAACCAAATACTGAAGTGGTATTGGAAACATGGCTGCTAAAGCGATAGGTATGACCTACCCCTGCTCTAAAACTAATGATTTCTGAATGACCGTTTCTTTTAATATAATCAGGGTTACCAGAATAATCTTTATTGGCAAATTGTGCCATGGTTAGTTCCCCACCACGCTGATCGTAACTATTACTATATCCAAAATAAGTAGTAATGGTTTGTTTATCGTTGGGTTGAAAATTAGCGGACAGGTTTACAAAATCTTTGTGAGAAGCTGTATGCAGGGCATACCCATCTGTGGTTTGTTTGCCATAATTGATCAATAATGAAGAATGATCGGTAGAAGTGGCAAAATGAGTGGTAAATCGTTGCAATGCATAACTACCCAGCATAACATCCTGCCCAACCGATGTTTTTCCTTTTTCCGGTTCAATGGTTTTCAGGTTCACAACGCCGGCTGCGGCCAGACCATATAAGGTACCGGAAGGCCCTTTAATGATTTCCACATTTCCAATTGACCCGAAATCAATATCATCAAATAGAGTAATGCCTTCTGCATCGGTTAAAGGAATTCCATTGAGATAAGCTTTCAACCCCTGGCTGTCGAAATTACTATTGGGGCGGGTACTGCCACTGATCCCATTTCCATAACCCCGGATATTAAATTGTTGTCCGGAAGCCACACCCCGGGTTTGCATGGTAACACCGGGCACATTATTATTGATTGCATCCATCAGGAAAAGGCCATTCCCTCGTTTGATTTCTGTTTCATCCAGTTTTGCGATGGATTCGGGTTGAAAGAGTAAAGATTTATTCTGGCTGGAAGTAGCGGTAATTTCTACATCTTCTAATTTATTACTTAGCGCCTGCAATTCAATTTTTACGGGAATGCTGCAATCTTTTATTGCCAGTTTATAGCTAGCATAACCAATATAGCTGATCGCTATTTCAGTAGATGCATTACAGGCTATGGTAAATGCACCATCCATATCCGTGGTGGTTTTTATTTTACCTGGCAGACTGATTACGGCACCTGCTAATGGCGTTTTGCTATGCGCATCATATACTTTCCCTTTTAAAACGGATTGAGAAAATGCAAGCGTAGAAAAACATAGAAATATACATACTGAGAAAACTAATTTCATTTTTTGCTGATTTGATATACAATAAAATACAGGTACCCCGGATGGTTACCGTTTACGGTAGAGATGATATGGCTGACGGGTTCGCTGTTACAAAACCTGATAATCTATCTCTTGTTGCTACTAAAACAGACTGAGTTATGCTTTGGGAGGAGGGGTATGAATATCTAAACTACCTGTTTGCATTCCCATATTGGTAGTAATCGGATATACGGAATGGGTATTGTGCAGACTAAATACCAGGCTTGTTCTGGAGAAATAAAAAGCAGGGAAATGCTTAACAAAAGAAATGCTAGCCGATTGTCCACGATCCGGTTGGGACGGGATAGCCATTATTTTTTTTTCAAGATCATTTTCGCGACCATCTTTTAAAGCGCAGATTTGGATACTATCCGAATTTCTTTGTATACTAACAATATCATAGTATTCGCCATGATACCTGAATTCTTCATTCTCTTCTTGCCATTCAAATGAGGCATCCGCTACTCTTTGCTTATCCAGTTTGAACTGAAAATAGGACCCATAACTGATATCCTTATGCTTTTTCAGGTAAGCTTTCATCTCCTGTTTGATACCCATCTGGTATACAGCATATACCAAATGATATCCTCCCATATATACAAGAAGACAGGTAATGATCAATATAGAAAAGATTCTCTTCACAGCGGGTAGGTTAGCGGCAAGATAGGGAATCTTTACAATCAGATCGGGACAAAATGATGGATTATGAATTTTGTCTCAGCTCATTCAGTCTGGGTCTTAGTCTGACCTTGCTTTTATTAAATATATTCTGTCCGTTATACACCCCGGCCCGGATTTGTTTCTGTCTTTCTATGGGAAGATGCAGTGTGTCTTTACATTCAGTACTACAACATTCCTCATATTTCTCGGCGCATTCGGGGCATTGGATAAACAAGAGGTGGCAACCGTTATTTTTACAATTGATATGCGTATCGCAGGGTTTTCCGCATTGGTGACAATGCGCAATTACATCTTCTGTAATTCTTTCGCCAAGCCTGTCGTCAAATACAAAATTTTTGCCGATGAATTTGGCGTCTATTCCGGCTTCTTTTGCCTGTTTGGCATAGTTGATAATACCACCTTCCAGGTGAAACACATTTTTAAACCCCTTGTGTAACATATAGGCACTCGCTTTTTCGCAACGGATTCCGCCGGTGCAGTACATGATGATGTTTTTATCTTCCTTACCCTTCATCATATCCACTGCCATGGGCAATTGCTCTCTAAAAGTATCAGAAGGTACTTCAAGGGCATTTACAAAATGTCCTACCTCATATTCATAATGATTACGCATATCAATCACCACAATTTCAGGGTCTTTCAACATTTCATTCATTTGAGTGGCATTCA
>CAIYKV010000264.1 GCA_903926855.1 uncultured Bacteroidota bacterium
AGGTTTGAAAAACCGGAAAATCACGGTAAAGCATGATAAACAATGCAGCCCTCATGGCGGCAGGAGAAAAATAGCTTCTTAATTGATCCATTTGTTCCCTGCTTAATGTGTCGGATTTTTTTTCAAAGAATACATAATCAAAATCATCGATCTTGGATTTTTCTCTCTCTGTAAGTCCGTTTGTATAAATCTCTCTGTATTCAGTCCAAAAAGGGTGGGTGTCTATTTTATCAGTATGATCGGACCAGTAAGCGGTTTCAAAAAAAGGCATTCGCTCGAGCCAGTTATTCACAAGTTGTAATAAGGTTTTCTGGTTTTCCGTTTCTGTAATATGCTGATAATCGTTCTGGGTAAAACCTCCTTCGTTTGTTCTTTTGTAATACTCTTTATGATGTCGTGAATCTAATTGCAATCCCAGTCTGGCTTCAATTAATCGAAACTGCTTACTCTGAAAACCTGAGGATGGAGTCAATAAATTCCGGAACTCAAGAAAGTCCAGCGGAGTCATGCTATCCAGTATATGCACCTGCTGAATCAATAACTGGAGTATATCGGTTACCCTGTGTAACCGGTGTCTAACAAGATTGAGGTCTTCTGAATTATCATTAATTTTTTCTTTGGAAAAAATGCTGATCGAATAATCCAGTTCAAACAATATTTGTTTAAACCATAATTCATAAGCCTGGTGTATGATGATGAATAGCATCTCATCATGTGCCAGCTCATTGCCGGGTTCAAAACTTGCAGGATATTGGGCATCCAGAATCTTATCTAATTGAAGGTATCCACCATAATACATGGGTTGATTTTTCATATGGCATCTGTTAGAATACAAAGAAAACATAAGTTTGGTAAATCCGCTTCTTTCTTACAGGATTTGGAAAATAACAGAAAAATCAACCAATTTGTAAGGAATCCGTCATGGGTTCGTCTGTATGAAAATTATGGATAGATTCCTTGCAAGCCTTTTATTTACCAGATATTGTCCATAATTTGTAACCGATAAAACCGATCCATGTCAGTAAAAATCGTTTTCAAACATAAATTGGCTACCCGGTGGATGCACTGGGTTAATTTCCCGGTTCTTACCATCATGATTTGGAGCGGGATGCTAATCTATTGGGCCAATGATATCTATGAAGTAAAAATTGGCAATACTGTTTTGGTAAAATTCTTTCCTGAATGGTTTTATAAATCTTTACATATCCCTTATCGTTTATCAGAAGGTATGGCCTTTCATTTTGTATTCATGTGGCTGTTCATGATTAATGGATTACTATATGTTAGTTATACAATCATTTCAGGCGAGTGGCGATATCTTTTACCAAATAAACATGTATTCAAAGAATCCTGGCAGGTTATTTTGCATGACCTGCATATTCGTAAACAGGCCCCAGACCAGTTAAAGTATAATGCAGCACAAAGACTGGCGTATACCATGATCATTTTCATGGGATTGGGATCCCTGCTTACAGGTTTTGCTATTTATAAACCAGTGCAGATCCAATGGCTCACAAATATCTGTGGGGGATATGAAGCCGCCAGACTGGAACATTTTCTGTTAACAGTGGGCTATGTGTTGTTTTTTCTGATTCATATTATACAGGTAATACTGGCTGGCTGGAATAATTTTCGGGCAATGATTGCAGGTTTTGAAGTAATTAAAGGAGACTCACAATCGAAAAAAATATAAGTATGCAGGAAATACAGGTTGATAATGCTGGTGCTAAAAAATATAAACGGAAAAGCCTGATTGCTTTTCTGATATTTTTTATCATGATAGGAGCTGGCTGGGCAGGCTGGAAATGGTTGGTAACACAACCGCTTGATAATGGAATCAAAGGAGGCATCCCGAAACCTCTTCGAAAAGTATTGGATATTAATGAGGAAGTATATAGCGGTTTATATAGTACCAAACACCTGATCAAAGAATATCCCAAATCGGCAGCGGCCAAAAAAGCAAGGGTAAACGGAAATCTTGGCTTGGACGAAGAAACTTTTGATGCCAGCCAATGGAAATTGCAAATCGTAAAATCTTCAGGAGATACTTTGTTCCTCACTCTGGATGATATCAAAAAACTGAATAAGATAGATGTAGTCTTTAACTTCAAATGCATTGAAGGCTGGAGCCAGATTACCTGGTGGAGCGGTGTGCGTTTCTCTGATTTGATAAAAAAATATGGATTGGAAAAAGAATCGGCCATGAAATTTGTAGGTATGAAAACCCCCGATGAAGAATATTATGTGGGGATAGATATGCCCAGCATTCTTCAACCACAAACGATTCTTTGCTATGAATTAAATGGGAAACCGCTGCCCATGAACCAGGGGTACCCATTGCGATTGATTATCCCGGTAAAATATGGCGTTAAGCACCTCAAACGGATTGGCACCATTGACTTCTCTAATACCAGGCCTCCAGATTATTGGGCTGAAAAAGGCTATGATTATTATACGGGTTTATAAATTTCCATAGCCAGTAATTTGAAATCGATGTCAAAAAATAAGCCTGATCAACTATTCAGATTTATCTTTGCCGCATGAACCGTACCCAACTAATTGAACAGCTTCAAAGAAAACAATCCTATTTATGCGTGGGATTAGATACTGATATCACTAAAATTCCTTTACACCTTCGCAGTCATCCAGATGCTGTTTTCGAATTTAATAAAGCAATAATCGATGCTACAAAAGATGATTGCATAAGCTATAAGATCAACACTGCTTTTTACGAGTCGCAGGGACTAAAGGGTTGGGAGGCAATGGAAAGAACAGTGCATTACATACCCAATACACATTTTAAAATAGCGGATGCCAAAAGAGGAGATATTGGTAATACCTCCTCACAATATGCAAAAGCATTTTTTGAAACCATCCCTTTCGATGCAATTACAGTTGCCCCATATATGGGTGAAGATAGTGTTCGGCCCTTTCTGGAATATACAGATAAATGGACGATTGTACTCGGACTAACTTCAAATGCAGGCAGCCATGATTTTCAACAATTGCGTATTGCTGATGGCAATTCATCAGGAAAACTTTATGAAAGAGTATTGGAAACAACTGCCATATGGGGAACGCCCGGTAATTTAATGTTTGTAGTGGGAGCTACTCGTGCAGATGAATTAGCAAATATCCGGCGTATCGTTCCCGATCATTTCCTACTGGTACCTGGGGTAGGAGCACAGGGCGGAAGTTTAGAAGAAGTATCCAAATATGGATTGAATAAAGAAGGCGGATTATTGGTGAATGCCAGTCGTGCGATCATTTTTGCCAGCGATAAAGAAGATTTTGCCCAAGCTGCATCTCAAGCCGCAAAAGAATACCAACAGGAAATGTCCGGATACCTGCAAACCAAATAAATAGCATCCAGGTAATGTTTAATCTACTGGCTTAGCTGTTTCTTTATACCATCAGCTAATTTATTGGCCCAGATGGTATGTTCTTTAGCCGAGTAATGTAACTGATCTGTCGATAATAAATCGGGATCGTTGACTACCTTTCTACTTTCCTCTGTAATATCTATAAAATGAGCACCATGCTTTTTTACACAATTCCTGCAGATTGCATTAAATGTATCAATTTCCATCCCAATCGATTCCTTTTTAGATTTTTTGGCAAACGGCGTCATGCCCCAATCAGGTATAGATAAAACGAAAACATGCTCTGGTCTTTCCCCACTTAAGTGGATGGATTTATTGAGCAAAAAGTCGAAATCTGCCGCAAACTCTTCCTGGCTAAGACCCCGATACTGGTTATTCACTCCAATCAGTAATGAAACAAAATCATAGGAATCAGATAATCGGGTATGCAAAATATGTTCGGCCAATTCAAAGCTTGTCCAGCCTGTTTTGGCAATGATTTCCGGAGCTGTAAAATAAAAACCCGCATCTCTCAGCATTTGAACAGTCAAATAAGGAAAACCATCATACAGGGCAACCGATTCACCAATGGTATAAGAATCGCCTAAAGCCAGATAGCTATAATGATGTTTGCTCATATCAGAACTGGTCTTTTAATATTGTATAAAATTGATACACATCTTCAAAGCTGCAATACATGGGTGCCGGTGCTACCCGGATCACACCCGGTTCACGATAGTCCACAATAATGCCATTAGCAATCATTTTATCATGAATTTCTTTTCCTTTATCCATAAAATACAAAGACAATTGCGCTCCCCTGCTTTCCGGTTCAGTAGGAGTAATGATTTCAAAACGGAGATCGGGTAATTGATGCAAAAGATATTCCAGATAACCTGTGAGTAAAATGCTTTTTGCCCTTAATTTTTCAATCCCTGCTTCATCGAATAATGTAAGGGAAGCTTGTAAACAAACTGTATTAAATACTTGTGCAGTACTGATATTCCAGCCACTTGCATTGGATTTGGGAATAAACCCTTTTTCCATCTTGAATCGCAACTTTTCATCATTACCCCACCAGCCTCCCAGTCTGGGGGTATCCATATTTTCGGCAAACCGCTCATGAATAAATACACCGCCTATTGCTCCCGGCCCACCATTCAGGTATTTATAACTGCACCAGGCAGCAAAATCTATATCCCAATCATGTAATTGTAAAGGAATATTGCCTGCAACATGTGCCAGATCAAAACCGGCGATTGCGTGTACTTTATGTGCGGCTTCCGTGATGGCTTTGAGGTCAAAAAACTGACCGGTATAATAATTGATTCCTCCAAAAAGCACCATAGCAAGACTATCTCCCTGTTCTTCAATGGATCTAATAATATCCTCAGTTCGTAAAATTTTTTCTCCATCCCTTGGTGATATTTCAATGATGGCAGTTTCAGGGGCATAACCAAAATGTTTCACCAGGGTTTCTACTGCATATTGATCGGAAGGAAAAGCACCTGCTTCCATCATAATCTTAAATCGGCCATTACCAGGCTTGTAAAAACTGAGCATTAATAAATGGAGGTTAACCGTAAGTGCATTCATTACGGTGACTTCTGTTTCTCTGCATCCCATCATCCTCGCTAATGATGGCTTCAAATATTCCTGATAATACAACCATGGATTCTTACCGCCAAAATATCCACCTACTGCTAATTCCTGCCAACTGGTTAATTCCGTTTGAACAGCCTGTGTAACATTTTTGGGCTGAAGTCCGAGTGAATTTCCACAAAAATAAATTGTATCCTTTCCCTGATGCTTAGGAAAATGAAAAGCCTGCTTTAGATATGCTAATTCGTCGGCACTATCGGCTTCTTTGGCAAATTCTAATGAAGGGGTAAATGGCACAGACATATGGCTTGTTTACTGCAAAGTAATAGCATTTACCAACTATTTTACAAACGGCTGTTTTCTTTACAAGGATTGCATTATTTTCATTGCTTCCAAAACATAAACCAACCGCCATGAGAAGCATTCAGTTAGTGCTGATATTTGCATTGATCAGTTTAGGGGCAACTGCTCAGAATACCCCCGTTACCAAAGCCAATTACCAATTAGCCGCTCGGTTTTCTCCTAAAAAACTGGAGAAATTGATTTTTACTACCAGTGTTGATCCACACTGGCTTAAAAAATCAGACCGCTTCTGGTATATGTATGAAACCACCGAAGGCAAAAAATGGTATATCGTTGATCCGGTAAAAGCAGAAAAAAAATTATTGTTTGATAATGCGGACCTGGCTGCAAAAATTACCCGGATCGTCAAAGATCCATTTGATGCACAGCATTTAGGTCTCGACAGTATGCGTTTTATCAAAGATGAGAACTGGATACAGTTTGAAGTAAAAAGCACCCAGGAAATTGAGAAAAAGGATTCCACAGCCAAAAAGGGCACCCCTCCTGTAAAAGAGAAAAAAGTATTTTATTTTGAGTATAACCTGACAACAGGAGAGCTTGCTGAACTCAACGATTTTAAAAAACCAAAACGCAAACCCAACTGGGCTTCTATCTCTCCTGACGGGAATACGATTGTTTTTGGTCGTAACTATAATCTTTTCTGGATGGATAAGGCGAATTATGAGAAAGCAATTAAGAATGAAGATGATTCAACGATTATTGATCATGCCCTTACACAGGATGGCATAGAGAATTATAGTTATCATTCAGAAGGCAATCTGCAGGGAAATGGCGATTCGAATGTTGATAAAGAAAAAAATAAAAACAAAAGAAAATCTGTTTTTGTATTCTGGTCGCCCGATTCGAAACATTTTACACTGGAAAGAACGGATAACCGTAAAGTAAAAGACCTCTGGGTGATTAATAGCTTATCAGACCCAAGACCCACATTGGAAACCTATAAATACTGGATGCCGGGCGAAAAAGATGCCCCAGTGGATCATACATATTTGTTTGATATAACCACCCAGACTGGGAAAGAATTACAGCTTTCCCTGTTTAAAGATCAGGGTATTTCACTTTGGTCAGATCCCGGTAAGATTAATACAAGGGACGATGATTACAGAGCCAATAAATGGCTGGGAACAAATGAAAAATTTTATTTCACACGAACCAGTCGCGATCTGAAAAAAGTGGATGTATGTGTTGCGGATGTAGCAACAGGTACTGTTAAACCATTGATCGAAGAGCGTTTCAATACGTATATAGAAACCCGGAGATTGGGACTGATCAATGATGGCAAAGAATTTATTCAATGGAGCGAGCGTGATGGTTGGGCGCATCTTTATTTGTATGATGAGAATGGAAAACTGAAAAACCAGATAACATCGGGTACTTTTCACGTAGAAAATATACTGGGGATAGATGATGCAAAAAGAGTAGTTTATTTTTCTGCGAATGGCCGCGAACAAGGAGAAGACCCTTATTACCTGCATGCTTACCGGGTAAATTTTGATGGTAGCGGCTTGAAATTATTAAACCCAGGTGAGTTCGAACATGCGATGGCAATGAATGATGGAAAGAGCTATTTTATCGATAATTACTCACGCGTAAATACAGTTCCTAAATCATCCCTATATGCAGCGGATGGAAGAAAATTGCTTGACCTGGAAACTGCCGACCTGAGTTCACTTTTTGCAGCAGGGTATAAATTCCCGCAAATATTTAAAGTGAAAGCAGATGATGGTATCACGGATATTTATGGGGTATTCTACAAGCCCTTCGATTTTGATTCAACCAAAAAATATCCGGTAATTGAATATGTTTATCCCGGCCCGCAAACAGAAGCCGTGAATAAAGCATTTGGCAGATCAATGGACAGAACTGAGCGATTAGCACAACTGGGTTTTGTGGTGGTAACAATGGGTAATCGTGGTGGACACCCATCACGTAGTAAATGGTACCATAACTATGGATATGGAAATCTGCGCGATTATGGCTTGGCCGATAAAAAAGCAACAGCCGAACAACTGGCAGATAAATATCCGTTTATCGATATTAACCGGGTAGGTATCCATGGACATTCGGGAGGAGGTTTTATGAGTACAGCCGCTATGTTGGTATATCCGGATTTCTTTAAAGTAGCAGTTTCCTCCTCTGGTAATCATGATAACTCGGTGTATAACCGCTGGTGGAGCGAACAGCACCATGGTGTAAAAGAAGTCATTGGAGATAAAGGCGATACCTCTTTTTTATATTCGATTGAGAAAAACCAGGACCTGGTAAAAAACCTCAAAGGACACCTGATGCTTTCTACTGGTGATATAGATAATAATGTACACCCTGCCAATACTACCCGGGTTGTTAACGCTTTAATCAAGGCGAATAAAAGATTTGACCTGGTGATTCTTCCCGGACAAAGACATGGGTATGGGGATATGGTGGAATATTTTTTCTGGAGAATGGCGGATTATTTTACCAATTACCTGATGGGCGATAAATCAGACAGAACTGTAGATATGGAAGAGATCAATCGCGAAATTGAACAGAGTGGCGTAAAAGGGGCTGCAGCAGGCAATACGGGAAGAAGGGGCGGACCTGAGGATGAGGAGGATGATGATCAATAGGGTTTGAACACATATCATTTTATAGAATACAAGCGCAAAGTAGCAGAATCAACCTGCACTTTGCGCTTTTCGCTTGGGCTATAAAAAACGGATATTACCAAAACGACTACTGATATGTATCTGCGAACCACCCGGTTTTCCAAAATTCCCGCGGTAATGATGGTTGATATTGAATGCATTGCTTTTAAAACTAGCAGTTAAATTATCCTCTTCCTTAATTGGAAGGATGTTGCTGCTAAGCCTGGCATTATAGGTGTTGATTTCATAATCGCCTGTAAAATCTTTTGGTAGAACAAAGTAAAGGCTTGTATAAGCGTTTTGCAGATCATAACGTGTAACCGAATTATCAATAGGCATGTCAATGCTATTGCAAAACGCAAACTTTGCCTGAATGGCACCGGATAGTTTCCCGATATCTATCTGCGAATAACTGAGCTCCAATTTGCTGTTATGAACACTTTCCACTACCAACTTTCCAAAGGAAACAGACAATGATGCACAATTCTCCAGTTTGCCTGCAGTAAGGGTTCCATATTTCTCAAGCAATTCACACTCACCACTATAATTACCAATAGTCATGGGGCCAAAACTATTCTCCGCAAATAGCTTTGCTTTAACTGGAAGATGAACCAGGTAATCTATATGTATTTCATGTCCGCCAGAATATTCATTGGTAGGTTTGTCCCAATTGTCAAGATGGGTAATAAAAGAAATACTATCCTTTTGCTGAGTATCCAGAACCTGTATATTGTCGAGCACCTGTTTTGCATAATCATTGGACTCTGCGCATACCGTAATATGGGCTTCAACAGAAATTTCATCTTTGCTCCAGGTATCAATCACCAACTGCCCGAAACGATTTTGTAAATGAACGGTTTCAGAACTGAGCGGAAAGCTTTTAATATAGTTTTTCTGCAATTTTACAGGCCATATATGGGTTGGTTTATCCTGATTATACCCCTGCGTATAACTCAAGAGAATAAGCAACCCGGCTAAAGTATACCGGAAATAAATGATGGGTGAGCGCATAGGTAGGTAGTTTAGAAAGGGTTTTTATAAGAGTCTAGTTTGAGAAAAAGGTTGGAAGAGGATAATTAGCGGTAGTTTTAAATAAAAATGTATCGATTACGCTACGGCTCAAAGCTTCGCATTATTTTTGCTTTATAAACTCCGCAGCCTCTTCAAAACAATTCGAAAATAAATCTCAAACCCAGGTTATGGCTGTCAAAACAGATCAGTTTCAATCACCGGATTATTTCATGATAGATGAGCTCTTTACCGAAGAACAAAAATTTATCCGTGAAACGGTACGCAGTTATGTAAAAAAAGAAATTTCTCCGATTATTGAAGACTATGCCCAAAGAGCCGAGTTCCCTAATCAGATCGTCAGACAAATGGGTGACCTGGGTTGTTTTGGACCTACGATCCCGGAACAATATGGGGGTGGGGGACTGGACTATATCAGCTATGGATTGATGATGCAGGAGTTGGAAAGAGGAGATAGTGGTGTAAGAAGTACGGCAAGTGTTCAGGGTAGTTTGGTGATGTTTCCGATATACGCTTATGGAAACGAGGCACAAAGAAATAAATACCTGCCAAAACTGGCCAGCGGAGAATGGTTAGGTTGCTTTGGCCTTACAGAACCCGATCATGGTAGCAATCCATCCGGTATGCTTACCAGAATTACAGATGCAGGGGATCATTTTATATTGAATGGAGCTAAAATGTGGATCAGCAATGCGCCGTTTGCGGATATAGCGGTCGTATGGGCTAAAAATGAACAGGATGAAATACACGGTGTAATCGTAGAAAGAGGAATGGAGGGCTTTACCACTCCCACAACCCACGGAAAATGGAGTTTGCGGGCAAGTGCCACCGGAGAACTAGTTTTTGACCATGTAAAAATACCTAAAGAAAACATACTGCCGGGAGTAAAGGGACTAAAAGGGCCATTAAGTTGTTTGTCTAAAGCCCGTTACGGAATTGCCTGGGGTGCTATTGGTGCAGCCATGGATTGTTATGATACAGCTTTGCGTTATTCTAAGGAAAGAATTCAGTTTGATCGTGCAATTGGAGGTTTTCAATTGCAACAAAAAAAACTGGCAGAAATGGTTACGGAAATTACCAAAGCACAATTGCTGGTGTGGCGATTGGGTGTTTTAATGAATGAGGATAAAGCAACGCCCCAGCAAATCAGTATGGCCAAAAGAAATAGTTGCGAGATTGCTACAAATATTGCACGCGATGCCAGACAACTCCTGGGCGCTATGGGTATCACGGGTGAATACAGTATTATGCGTCATATGATGAACCTGGAAAGTGTCATTACTTATGAAGGTACACATGATATTCATTTGCTCATTACAGGCATGGATATAACAGGGTTAAATGCATTTAAATAATTGGCAGCATACAATCATAACCTATTTGAATGCAAATTGCTAATAAATAATTACTGATTAAATTTTCAAGTAGTCAAAATGAAATTATTCTTAATCGGGATGATGGGCTCAGGTAAAAGCTTTTGGAAAAAAAAGCTGGCTGATAAAATGAAGACCGGGGGCTATGATCTGGACTTTCTAATTGAATCACACGAAGAAAAAACCATTTCAGAAATTTTTGAGCAAGAAGGAGAAGAATATTTCCGCAAATCAGAAGCGAAAATACTTAGATGGTTCACTGAAAAGAAATCATTTGTTTTGGCTACCGGAGGAGGCACACCCTGTTTTCACAATAATATCGAATGGATGAACCAACAAGGAGTAACGGTATGGCTTGATGAACCGGTTGCAATACTGGCAGAAAGATTAAAAACTGAAAAAGACCACCGACCCCTTATCCGCCATTTATCGGATCTGGAATTACTGGATTATTTAACAGGAAAAAGAGAGGAAAGACTTGCATTTTATAATCAATCTGCCTTCCATCTTTTACCCGAACAGATCAATGATGCTTATTTTTCTAAACTGATCAAACAATATGCATAAACAATACCTGGTTACCGCTGCCTGGCTGGCCGCTTTTACAGTTGCTTTAGGGGCTTTTGGGGCACATGGATTAAAAGCAATCCTCACCCCGGCATCACTGGCAACTTTTGAAACAGGTGTCCGCTACCAATTTTACCATGTTTTTGCGTTGGCTATCACAGGAATGCTCTGGAAAGAATACCCAGGTAAACTACTTCTGATGGCAGGCCGCTTTTTTATTTTGGGGATTCTTTTTTTCTCCGGATCCCTTTACCTGCTTACTTTTTTAACAGTACAGGGAATTTCCGATTTCCTCTGGGTGGGAGCAATTACACCTTTGGGAGGTCTGTTTTTTATCCTGGGCTGGTTCTTATTGGGGCTTTCCATACTTCGTTCAGGAAAACAATAAAGTGGAAAACTGTTTACAGGTTTACCAGTTTTGCACATAGGTGTATGGTACCCGTATCGGTTTACCGCTTAGCTTATATTTGTTTCCATGGCAAATAGTTTAAGAAAGAAAACGCCGCCCCCACCTGATCCCGAAAAGCTTACCGAGGACAAAGAAGCCCAGGTAACCGTAACGGAAGTGGTTAAGGACGAGCGTACCCTGAAAATTGTGGGTGCGGTTTCTTTATTGTTAACTATTTTTCTTTTTGTATCCTTCACTTCTTATTTGTTTACCTGGCAGGAAGACCAGGATAAGGTTCATCAATTCGGGATTAAAATATTTGCAACAGATGATGTGCATGTAAACAACCTATTGGGTGTATTAGGTGCGTATATAGCACATTTGCTTATCTATAAAGGCTTTGGACTGGCTTCTTATCTCTTATGTACCAGCTTTTTTGTAATAGGGATGAACCTGTTATTTGATAAAAAAATATTCAGCCTCTTTCGAAATCTTAAATATGTATTGGCAGGATTACTGGTATTAAGTATGTCATTGAGTTTTGCATCCAGAGGAAGTGATTTTGCCTGGGGAGGTGCAGTTGGTGAATTATTAAATGAATGGTGTATTAAGTGGATAGGCACCATGGGAACCGGTGCCATACTTATTCTGGCTGTATTTTGCTATATCATTTGGCGATTTAATCCCGTATTCAGATTACCTAAATGGGATTTTGCAAAAAAACAGAAATCAGAAATCACGGATTCATTGCCTCTTACTGAGGATACGGAAGAACCCGTTTTTCAGGAATGGGATACTGCTTCGGGGGAAGGCGCCATTCTGATGATTGAAGAAACAGAAGAACCGGTTAGCCAGAACAAAATGAAGAATGAGGGGAAGGGAGTCGTGGTAATTATGCCCGCTGCTGAAACGGAGCCCCCTAATCCCATGAATGAGTTTGATGTGGTTGAAAAAGAAGACTTCCCCGATGAACAACCCGTTTCGGTTGCAATGGAACCGGAAGTTTTGACTCCCGTGAAACCAATGGTAACAAAAACCGCATTATCTGACCTGGAACTGGAAATCAAAGAAACACCTGTCAATGACGAAGAAGCAATAGATATTGCCGAAACAGTGGGCAAACTCAATACCAAGTATGATGCAACACTTGACCTGAAAGATTATAAATACCCTACATTGGATCTGCTTGATCTGCATGGAAGTGAAAAAATAGTACATGATCCACAGGAACTGGAAACAAATAAGAACCAGATCATCGCCACCCTCAAAAACTATGATATTGCCATACAACGTATTGCGGCTACGGTAGGACCCACCGTTACTTTGTATGAAATTGTTCCCGCACCCGGCGTTAGAATCAGCCGGATCAAAAATCTGGAAGATGATATAGCATTGAGTCTCGCTGCCTTGGGTATCCGTATTATTGCTCCCATACCCGGTAAAGGAACCATTGGTATAGAAGTTCCCAATGTTCGTAAATCAGTAGTAAGTATGCGTACGCTATTGGCTTCGGATAAATTCCAGGCCAATGCGTTTTCATTACCTATCGCTATCGGGAAAAAGATTGATAATGAAAATTTTATTGTTGACCTTGCCAATATGCCGCACTTATTAATGGCAGGGGCAACCGGACAGGGTAAATCCGTTGGGTTGAATGCTATACTCGTATCTCTTTTGTATAAAAAGCATCCTTCACAACTGAAATTTGTATTGGTTGATCCTAAAAAAGTAGAGTTAAGTCTTTATCGTGTAATCGAAAAACACTTCCTCGCCAAATTACCCGGTGAAGAAGAATCCATCATCACTGATACCAAAAAAGTAGTGCATACCCTCAATGCTTTATGTATTGAAATGGATAACCGCTATGATCTTTTAAAAGAAGCGGGCTGCCGGAATATTAAAGAGTACAATGAAAAATTTACGGCACGCAGACTAAATCCACAAAAAGGTCATCAATACCTGCCGTTTATTGTATTGGTAGTAGATGAGTTTGCCGACCTGATTATGACTGCGGGTAAAGAAGTAGAAATGCCGATTGCACGTTTGGCGCAACTGGCACGGGCTATTGGAATCCACCTGATCATTGCCACACAACGGCCATCTGTCAATATTATTACCGGTACCATTAAAGCCAATTTCCCTGCCAGGATTGCATTTAAAGTGTCCAGCAAAATTGATAGCCGAACCATTTTAGATGCTGGTGGGGCAGAACAATTGATCGGAAAAGGGGATATGCTGGTCAGCTACAACGGAGAAATCACCCGATTACAATGTGCCTTTGTAGATACGCCGGAAGTGGAAAAGGTTTGTGAATTTATCGGTGAACAGCGAGGATATCCGGAAGCATTTCTCTTACCTGAATATGTAGATGAAAAAGACCTGGAAGGAAAAGATTTTGATGCGAATAACCGGGACCCATTGTTTGAAGATGCTGCGCGTTTAATTGTTCAGAACCAGATGGGGTCAACATCATTGATTCAGCGAAGAATGAAATTAGGGTATAACCGGGCCGGCCGTTTGATGGATCAGTTAGAAGCTGCCGGCATAGTGGGCCCTAACCAGGGAAGTAAAGCCAGGGAAGTGCTATTTAAAACAGATATGGAGTTACAGGATTTTCTGGATAATATGTAATCATGTTCCTTAAGTAAGACAGAATACCAGCCAGAAAAGGGAGAAATTCTAAACTTAATGAGAGAGAAATCGAGTGAGAATTGACTAAAACATATATTTGTCCCAACGAATTATCGAAGAATGAAGAAAATATACGCATTGCTTGCCTGTTTAGCCTGGATTGGAAGCATCTATTCTCAAAATGACCCAGCTGCCAAAAAAGTATTGGATGCAGTTGGCGCAAAAGTAAAAACCGCTAAAGGGATCACTGCCTCCTGTAGCCTGAATTCCTTTACCAGTAAAGGAAAACCAAACGGAACGAAAAGCATATCTCTATTAATGAAGGCAGAGAAATATTTATTGAAGCAGGGTAAAACAGAGATTGTTTGTGATGGGCAGAATGTATATACTTACGATGGCGATAAAACCATTACCAAAGCAGCGGTGGATGAAACCAGCCAAACCCTGAATCCACAGAAATTGCTATCGGGTACTTATGATAAGGACTTTACCTATAAACTGGTTTCTTCCGCAGGAACCAATTTCGAAATTGAGATGAAACCCATTGATGCAAGAAAGAATTTTCAAAAAATTAACCTGTTTATTGATAAAGTAAAGAATACTTTTTCAAAAGCCAGAATTCTGGACAAAAGCAATAACATTACTGAACTAAAGGTATTGAGCATCAACCTGAACTCCGCTATACCTGAGTCTAATTTTGTTTTTAATAAAGGGAAATATCCAAAAGATGTAGAGATTTTAGATTAATGTTTTTGGATAGCCATGATCATTTATAGGATCCGATAGGTTACCCCTTCCATTGCAATAGCAGTATTACTAAAAACAGTTTGCGTTTCTGTCAGAAATGAATCCAGCTCTTCATATTTACTGCTGAAATGACCTATCAGTAAACTTTCTACCTGGCCTTTTGCTGCAATCGCACCAGCCTGGATAGTGGTTGAATGAAATCTCGCTTTTGCTTTCTCCTCCAAATCCTTGAGATAAGTGGTTTCATGATACAGCAAACTCACATTTTTTATTTTTTCCGAAATTCCTTCGTGGTAAAGGGTATCTGAGCAATATGCATAACTACATGCCGGCTTATTGGCCATGGTTAGTATTTCGTTAGGTATGATTTCACCCTGTTTATTTTCATAATTATTCCCTTTTTTCAGTTGCTCATAATATACAGCCGGGATATCATATTCTAATACTTTTTCCTTGTTGATTTTCCTGGGATTCTTTTTTTCACGGATGATAAACCCCCAGCAGTCAATTCGATGGATTGTTTTAAAACAGTCAACCCGAAAATTAGCCGTATCTACCAGAACCCCTTCTTTATCTAGTGTATGAAAAACCACAGGAAAGGGTAGGATGGTATCTGCTACTTTTAATTGTAAATTGATAATCTCGGCTAATTCAGGTGGACCGTATATTCTGAGTTCCTGCTCTCTTCCCATGAGTCCCATGCTCGTAAGTAATCCAATCAATCCAAAATAATGATCTCCATGCAGGTGAGAAATAAAAATATGATGAATTTTACTTCTCCTGATTTTATAACGGCTCATTTGCATTTGGGTACCTTCTCCGCAATCCAGCAGGAAAAGCTGGTCATTCAGGGTAACCACCTGGGCTGTGGGATGCCTGTTGAAAGCAGGGATAGCAGAATTATTACCTAAAATGGTTACACCGAACATGTTTGTAATGTGGATTACATGAAAAATAGAAGGGTTGCAATAATAGACAAATTAGCCGCTGAGTTGCTGCTTTCCTTCTGTAAAATCTTTGCTTTTCCCAGCAAAAAACAATTTATTGCCTGTTTCTTTCAAACGATCAGGATACTAAGGCCTAAACGAAATGAACAACCGGATCAGAATAGAGCCTTGGTCATAGTAAAATCCCTAAAAATCCTTACTGGGATGCACTTTTTCTGATTATTATCATTACTTTTGCACCCGATAAAAAAAAGAAGGAAAAAATTCCGGAGTCTATTAAAATTTTTGAGATGCCTTATTTAACAATTGAAAAAAAAGCCAGCATTTTTGCTGAATTTGGTGGAAGCGCCACAAACACGGGTTCTATTGAGGGACAAATTGCCTTACTTACTGAGCGTATTTCTCAGATTTCCAAGCATTTACAGGCTAACAAACAAGACAATTCCACCCAGCGTGGTTTAATGCGTTTAGTTGGACAGCGTAAGCGTTTACTAAGCTACATGCAGAAAACCAATCTTCAAGGCTATCGTGCTTTGATTGAAAAACTGGGACTGAGAAAATAATAGTCAACCATGACAAATGCTATTCCCAACTGATATTTATAAAACGGTTGGGAATAGTTATTTCTGTTAGTGTCTGTTTTTGCTCCTCCATTCTATTCACAAGGGATATCAGTTATTGGGTTTAGACCCATATACGGAATCTCATATTACAACAAAAATATATGTTATCACAACCAATCAGTGTGCGTTTCGACCTTGGGGGAAACCGCGAGGTTACTATCGGAACCGGTAAACTGGCCCGTCAGGCAGATGGTGCCGTAACGGTTAGCCAGGGCAACTGTGTTATTCTGGCTACTGTAGTAGCGAACAAAGACCCAAAAGATGGACAGGATTTCTTTCCATTAAGTGTGGATTACCAGGAAAAATTTGCTTCTGCAGGTCGTATCCCGGGCTCATTTTTTAAACGTGAAGCCAGGCTCAACGATTATGAAATATTAACCAGCCGTTTAATTGACCGCGCATTGCGCCCTCTTTTTCCGGAAGATTATTTATGTGATGTTCAGGTATTGATTAGCCTGGTTTCCAGCGATAATGAAATTTTACCGGATTCATTGGCCTGTCTGGCTGCATCAGCTGCATTGGCAGTATCAGATATCCCTATCAAAGAAATTATCAGTGAAGTAAGAATTGCCCGTGTTAATGGAGAATTCATTGTTAACCCTACCCGTTCTCAGTTGGCCGCATCTGATCTCGAATTCCTGATCGCAGCTACCGAAAAGAACCTGATGATGGTGGAAGGAGAAGCAAAAGAATGTGCAGAAGCAGATTTGGTAAAAGCATTAGAATTGGCCCATGCAGCTATTCGTGTACAAATTGCAGCCCAGGCCGAATTACGCAGCAAAGCAGGCGTAACAGGCAAGAGAGATTATAAGAAACCAGAACAGGACGAAACCATTCGTGAAAAAGTATATGCTTTTGCTAAAGATAAAGTGTATGAAGTTTCCAGAAAAGGATCTGCTAAAAATGAAAGAAGTCTGGCCTATAGCTCCATTAAAGATGAGGTGATTGCCAGTTTAGGTGAAGAAATAACTGATCTGCAGAAAAAATTAGCCAAAAAATATTACGAAGACTTGAAATGGGAAGTGGTGAGAAATATGATGCTGGAAGACAGAATCCGTTTAGACGGACGTCAACTTGATCAGGTAAGACCCTTGGCTATGGAAGTGGAACCCCTGCCAACGCCACATGGTTCTGCATTATTCACAAGAGGTGAAACTCAATCACTTACAACGGTTACTTTCGGAACTAAATTAGATGAATTGTTAGTAGAAAGTGCCGCCAAATCAGAATACACACCATTTATCCTGCATTATAATTTTCCTCCATTTTCAACAGGGGAAGTGAAAATGATGCGTGGTCCCGGCCGTAGAGAAGTAGGTCACGGTAACTTAGCCATGCGCAGCCTGAAACAAATGATGCCCGGAAATGACTATGCTTACACCGTTCGTATTGTAAGTGATATTCTGGAAAGCAATGGATCATCTTCCAT
>CAIYKV010000265.1 GCA_903926855.1 uncultured Bacteroidota bacterium
CTCAGCTGCCTCCTTCTCGGTAATATCTTTTTTCCATAATTCACTTATCCTGATCCAGTTAGCTATTCCTTTTGCATTTCTGCTCATTTGTTCAACATAGAACCCATTTTCTTCTGCTAAATTCCGGATCCCTTCTATCGTAAAAAGGTGAAAATGATGGGGTGCCTGAACCAGATAGGCATTTTGCTTATACTTTGAAAAAATATAATCAGAAATGGGAATAGTTAATACAACCCTACCGTCTGGTTCCAACAAATTGTAAATTTTTTCCAAAGCTCCTTTGGGATTTACTACATGCTCTAAAACATGATGTATTCGAACAATATCAAATTTTCCTTCCAGCGAATCCAGTTCTGCTTTTATAATTTCGCAACCATTACCAATAACAGTTGATTTATTGATATAAGGTTCTATTCCGGTTAAATTTCTAAGCCCATAGCTATATAAAAGCCTGATAAAATCGCCATTGCCACATCCGATATCCAATAACCGGCTATCGGGCTTCAATAATTTACCTACAATCTGATGCTCATGATAAAGCGGGTAAAAATAGTTTAACAGGTTTCCGATGCCAGTGGGCCTATTTAGCAGGGCTGTTTTATCTCTTTGCTTTACCAAATAATTTTTATTCTTAGCAATTTTATTTCCTAAACTATAATACGTTTCGTTATAATATTTTGACATATCGCTTAGCAGCGAACTGATCTGTACGGTTCCACATTCGGCGCAAATAAAATATTCAAAAGCATCACGGGATCCTTCCAGCATCTCTCGTGCAATAAAGGTTTCTTTTAAGCTGTCAGATTTACAGATCCTACAAACCATAAGTCAATTTTAAGCAACAATTTTCATGAGCTCATTTTCAAATTGCTGGTTAATTTTATTAACCCGGTCAATTAATAGGATTTCTGATTCCCTGGAAAATGAAATTTTCTGTATTAGCTCAGCTATCAAAGCGGGGTTATTTTCCCTATATAAATACAATAGTCCGGCCACTGGTGAAGCAAGAATCAATTCATTTGATAAGCAGATCACCGGCAGATAATTGGTGAGGTAGGTATAAATTTTCGATGGAAAAGAGGTATTGGTAAACGCCTGGTCCTGCGCCTGGGCCACCAACCCCAAATGACAGCTCTGCAATAACTTAAATAAATCGCTTCCTTCCAGAAATCCTTCGAAAACAATTTTACAATCTGAAACTGCATTATTTTTTGCGATACCTGCTTTCAACTCCTCCAGGTCCTGTACTGAGCCAAAACCAGCGATATGAATTACATACCTGCCTGATAAATATTTCCCAAGTTCCATGGAAATAAATGCGCATAACTTTATTTTATCAATCAGTCCTGCATAAACCAGGTGTATCTTACCATCATCATATTTTTCAGCAAGAACAGGATTCATTTTAAGTACGCCCTCGCATACAACGTATTTTTTATCCGAATTCTTAATTACCCTGTTTAATAAAATGGTTGAGAAAATATAGGACTCAGCCGATTGTATGATTATATGCTCAAAATAATTATTGAATGCCCCAAGACTATGAACATCCTGGTATATTTCGTTCAGTTGAAGAACCAGGTGGTAGCGAATTATTTTTTTTGTTAAGAGAATAACAGGGGTATTGGCAATAGAATGGTAAACAATTACCTTATCTCGTTTTTTTATATACCGGGTTATTTTGTAGAATAACCATACCTGCGAAATGAATTTTGAAATAAACCTGGTTACCCCGCTTTTGCCCCCGATGCTGGGAGGCAGGTGTAACTGAATTGATTCCTGTAAAGAAATCTGCTTAGATGAATAGAATCCGCTGCTATTTAATGTCCAAGAAGGAGAAAAAATTTCCACCCGGCTGCTCTCACCTAACAAAGTTGAAATATAGTTCATCAGGTTAAC
>CAIYKV010000266.1 GCA_903926855.1 uncultured Bacteroidota bacterium
CTAGCCCATTAACGAATATAAAAGGGAAAATGTATCAAAATGTGTATCAAATAAAAAAGCACCTACAAGTATAAGACCTGTAAGTGCTTGATTATTAAGTGGGAGCACACGGGTTCGAACCGCGGACCCTCTGCTTGTAAGGCAGATGCTCTAAACCAGCTGAGCTATGCTCCCTTATTTATTGGGAGTGCAAAAATAGGGTCTGAACCGTAACCTCCAAAAAAAACTTTGGAATATCCCAAATTAATTGAGTTGTAAGGCAGGTAACCGGTAATGCTGACTATCATACACAAATAACTCCTCAATCTGGTATGTCCAGTATTTATATAAGGGTGATTTGGCGATATATCCATCCGCTTCCGCCTTGGTTTCTGTATTGAGGGTGATCCAGCAGGTTTGGGTTTCCATGCTTACGGCATAGCTGTCAATAAGACCTTTATTGATCAAATAATTGATATATGTGCGGTGGGGTGGCACCAATGACATAAAATCATCGTCCATCGTAAATTTAATGATCGCCTGAAACTTTTTCATTCTCTCTGTTTTACAGGATAGATAATACAAGATTCGTGCAAGCTTTTTTTCAAATGGCAATCTGGCAATCACTAAGGCAGATTACTGCAGTTATTACAGTAATTTAGTATGATTACAATTTAGCAAATTATGTTGAAAACAATCTCTTTACTGTTATTTTCCAATCTTTTTATGACGTTTGCCTGGTATGGACATTTGAAAGAGAAAGGCTTACCTCTCTGGAAAGCCATCCTGATCAGTTGGGGTATCGCATTTTTTGAATACCTTTTAATGGTTCCTGCCAATAGGGCGGGTTTTGCCAGCGGATACAACGGTTTTCAACTGAAAATAACCCAGGAAGTAATTACACTGATCGTATTTTCCTTTTTTGCAGTCTGGTACCTGAAAGAACCTTTCCAGGCAAAATACCTGATTAGCTTTCTGTTTATTATCGGAGCGGTCTATTTTGCTTTTAAAAAATAGGTGGTTGTATCCCAAATAGATGGCTGATTTTATCAATTATTCCCTAGGGTTAGGGCTTTTCTTTTGGGCTTTGTATAGATACTATCGGCGCCTTTCAGGATATCTTCCCTGAACTTTTCTTTTTGTTGTGGGCTAAGGTTATCATAACTGGCTTTCATGTTTTTTTTGGATAGTTTGGTCCTTGTTACAGAAAGAGAATCATACCTGTTTTTCAATCTGGCCCTGATCATTTTTTTCTGGGCAGGAGAGAGACTGTCAAATTTTGCTTTCTTTTTTTGTAATTGCTTCCATTGCTCCGGACTCAGACTATCCAGTTTATTGATCACATCGGATGAAATGGGACGTTTGTTTTGTGCGAAAAGTGTATGGGTTGGAAACCCAAAGGAAAATAACATAATAAGGCAGAAAAACAGGGATTTCTTCATATTTACTAATTAGGTTTTACTAAACTAATACAATCCATATTAATGACTCGTTAATCTTGCCAAATGTTGCCTGAAATGGTCAGGGGTTGATGAGCTGCGCAATTCTTCCATTAGATCCCGCCAAAAAGACGGATGTTCCTTTTTTTGCTTTTTGACATACATGAAAGCTTTCCTTTCCAATCAACTGCCAGTTCATACCTCCATCTTTTGATATATCCATACCCGAAGTGCCACAGGTAAGCAAAGTATTCTTATCCAGATAAATGACACAGGAGCGATAACCATGGGGTGGTGTATTGGGAATGGTGAAACTGATATGCTTTTTCGTATACTGAAACAATACAGCATTGCTGCGTGAAATAGTGTCTTTAGAAAAATCTCCCCCAACAATCATACCCTTGCGGTTAGCATTTGAATAGGCTATTGAATTGGCACCTGTGGAACTGCCTCCTTTTAGAACCGGGATGGGTTCCATGACACCATCCCCCAATTGATAAAGATTGGACTGCTTACCACCAGAAACAAAGAATAATCCCTGTTTTGAATGAACCAGATTGGTTCCGCTTGAGGCAAAAAATGCTTCTCCTGTTTCTTTAACTTTTATCGGGTTCTTCCATTTTTCCCAGGTTTCTCCTCCGTCATTGGTACTGGCTCCATAGATTTCATCGCCTATCGGATCACCGATCACCATCCCATGTTTTGCATCGGCAAAATCCATTGCATCCAGAAACATGCCTTTGGTATTGTCTTCAAATACTTTCTTCCAGTTCTTCCCGCCATCTATTGTTTTTAGAATAATAGCCGGTTCATCTACTGCCATGATAATGGCCGTATTTTCATCAAAAGCTTCAATATCCCTGAAATCTCTTTTTTCATATCCCGGAATAGTGATCCAGGTAAAAGTATTACCTCCATTGATTGAGATAGCTACAGAACCATTGCTGCCGCTTGCCCAGATTGTATTATCGTTAATCACACTTAATCCACGAATGCTTACTCTTTTTCCAGACTCGAGCAATTTGATGGATGGCTGCTGGGCTTGTGATTGAACAAAAACTAAAGTAAATGCCAGTAATAGCGTCATTTTACCAGATTTCATAATAGATAAATTTTACATTTTCATGATGGATTAACTTCAATCCCAATTTGCATTACAGAATCTTTGCGGTGCCGCTTTTTTACAGGATGGTTGAAAACCAGCTACACAAAGAACGCCCGTCTGAACGGCATAGTCGGGCAGGCAGAGAACCGCAGTGAACGCAAAG
>CAIYKV010000267.1 GCA_903926855.1 uncultured Bacteroidota bacterium
CTATTCTCTCGAAAACGATTGAAAGCATTATTTTCCAATCCTATAATAATATTGAATATATAATCATAGATGGAAAATCTACCGATAACACAGTAAGCATAATAACCCAATACGAAGGGAAGATTAGTAAATGGATTAGTGAGACTGATAAAGGAATTTACGATGCAATGAATAAGGGAATCCAATTAGCAAGCGGAAGTTGGATTAATTTCATGAATGCAGGAGATGTTTTTGAGGGGCCAGATGTATGTGACAAAATCATTAAAAATATTTCTTCTGATGTCGATGTTGTGTTTGGTGATTTCATCGCTGTTGATGAGCTTAACGCAATGGAAATAACAGTTAAAGCTAGTCCTATTACAAATCTGCTAAAAGGGCATATGTTTTCTCACCAAGCTTGTTTCATCAGAACTGAACTTTTAAAAGTTGAAATGTTTGATCTCAATTATAAAATAGTAGCTGATTTTAATCAGATCGTTTCGCTATATAGTAAGCAAAAAAAATTTTTATATTTACCCTTCCCGATCACTAAGATACTTGTGGGTGGTATATCTTATATTAATGTACGAACTTATTATGAAAGAATAAAGGTTATTCATTCCGTTAAGCCTTACTCATATTTTCTTATATATTCTATATTTCTAATGCTTACGGCTATTGTAAAAAAAGCACTGAGTGGAAAAATTGTTAGCCGCCTTCGGAAAATTAAATGGCAAGTTGCTATAAAGGGTAACTAATTTCTTTTTTTGATACAAGTTCTATTATGATTATTCATGCAACCAATGTTACTGGTGTTGGAGCAAGCCATGTTGTAAAATCTTTTTTGGATTCGGCAGTAAAACTGAACTTGTTAGAAAGGGCTATTATTTATTTGCCTGCAACTGGCCCATTGAAACACTATGAACCCGGGAAAGGAAAAGTTATTCGATACAAGCGATATTTTGGAAACAGTATCTCGCGGATAATTGAATGTCTATTCGGAAAATATATTTTCAAAAAAGACAATCATTTTATTGTATTAGGAGATATCCCAATACGTGGTATTCCAGGCCAGATTATTTTGGTGCATCAACCGCATCTTATTTCGCCCGAAATTAACCCTTTATCAAGTAGATATTGGGCATATCGCGTTTTAAGAACTTTATTTAGAACTAACCTGCGATTTGCAAAGAAAATTATCGTACAGACAAATGTAATGGCTGAAGGTATTATGAATACTTACAATATACCTTACAATCGATTAATTGTTATTCCTCAACCGGTTCCTTCTTGGATGAGTAGCAACTTAATTATGGAAGGCAGGAAGGGAAAGACTCCTAATGAAAAGATGATACTTTTTTATCCGGCTGCAGGGTATATTCATAAAAATCATTCATTTCTTACCGGCATATATAAAAACCAGAAGGCCAGGGAATTTTTTAATAAACACTGTGAAATATGGTTAACCTTATCCGCGGAAGAAATGGAGCCGTATGAGAATATTGAATTTGTTAAGAATCTTGGGCATCTTGGTGCTGATAGAATGATCAATGCCTATCAACAGGCTGATGCTTTATTGTTTTTGTCGCTGGTTGAAAGCTATGGATTACCTCTTGTAGAAGCAATATCTATAAACTTGCCCATTGTTTCAATAGATCTTCCTTATTCAAGATGGCTATGTGAGTCAAATGCATATTATTTTAAGCAGGGTGATATTCAAGGTATTGTAGATGCAGTAACGGAACTGGTAATGGATATGAATAATAATATTTACCCCAATTATAGAGCTGCATGTGAAAAATTTCCCAGCTCATGGGATGTTGTGGTATCTGCTTTTTTAATGTAGCTTGAGAGAATGAACATCTTAATTATATCAGCTGTTTTTCCACCAGAACCGGTTGTTTCAGCAAAACTTTCGTTTGATATTGCAGAAGCGCTAGCTAAGCAAAATATTGTAACTGTACTTGTCCCTGAACCGTCTCGCCCATTAGGATATAAATTTGACAATAAAAGAAATGATAATAAATTCAAAATAGTACAGTCCAATTCTTTTGTTTGTGCAAAATCAAGTTTGATTGGCAGGCTCAGGGAAAGTTATAGTTTCGGCAAATACTGCGCCGAATATATTCTGGAAAATAAAAAAGATATTACCTTACTATACGTAAATACCTGGCCATTATTTGCTCAATTTTTTGTTGTCCGGGAAGCAAAAAAAAATGATATACCTGTTATTCTTCATGTGCAGGACATTTATCCTGAATCTATCGGTAATAGATTGCCGGGAATTAGATATTTGATAAATTGGCTACTGATTTTTTTAGATAAATTTATTCTTCGAAATGCCGATAAAATAATAGTTATTTCCAAAGCAATGAAAGACTATCTGGTGAAAACTCGATACATTGCAGAGGGAAAATTTCATGTAGTACAAAACTGGCAAAATGAAGAAGACTTCATAAAATATCGGCTTACAAAGGAAAAACATGAAAAATCATCGTCAGATCCCTTTACATTTATGTATATGGGTAACATTGGGCCGCTAGCCGGTGTGGACCTACTTATAGATGCATTTGTTAAAGCCGCCATTAAGAATAGTAAACTGATTATTGGTGGCTCCGGCTCAATGAAAAGTGTACTAGAGAAAAAGGTAAAGCAACTGGGTATTGAGTCGGTTGAATTTATTAATGTACCAGATGGTTATGTTCCAGAGATCCAGAGCCGGGCAGACGTCATGATGTTGCCCGTAAAAAAAAGCGGTGCTCAATATTCAGTTCCGTCCAAACTGGTAGCCTACATGTTTTCAGCAAAACCAATTATTGCTTCTGTTGATTTAGATAGCCATACCGCTCAAACTATAATAAATGCTGAGTGCGGGTGGGTTGTTTCACCTGAACAGGTTGACCTCCTTTCCGCTAAAATGCAAATTGTTGCTGAAACATCAAGGAACAAGCTGGAACAGTTTGGAAAAAATGGATTTGATTATGCAATACAAAACCTGTCAAAATATAGTAATCTTGAGCAAGTCCTCTTAGTTATAAATCTGCTATAAAACAGCTTTAAAAGAAATAGAAAATATTAAGTGTGGTTATCTGGTTAATAAGATAAATAATTTAATTGGTAAAATATATAAAATAGTTTTTAACTAGCTCAAGTAAGATTTAAATGGTAATAAGTGATTTAAGAAAAAATGACTGCAAAGCCGTAGCAGAATTACACATAAAAGCATTTGCTGCTTTCTTCCTGACAAGTTTGGGAAGCAAATTTTTAGAAAAATTTTACCAGGCAATTATAGAGCATGCAGATGGTATAGCTATTGGGATATACGAAGACACTCAGTTGGTCGCTTTTTCAGTAGGAACGAGAAGAAAGCAAGGGTTTTATATTAGAATACTTAAAAATAATTGGTATACATTATTCTGGGCCAGCCTTCCGAAACTGCTTTTGAACCCTGGAAAAATTATACGATTGATCAATTCTTTTAGGACGGTTGAGGAATCTGGTGAAATTAATATGGCAAATGCAGCTTGTTTGCTTTCTATTTGTGTAGATCCTTTTAGTGCCAGAAACGGCTACGGCCAAAAAGCTCTTCTTGCGTTTGAAGAAAAAGCGTTTTTAACAGCGAAAATATTATGTTTGACTACAGATGCAGATGAAAATGAGGCAGTGAATAATTTTTATATTAAAAATCAATTTAAGTGCTCGAATATATTTTATCAAGGGAAGCGTAAAATGAATTTGTACTATAAAAAAGGGTAATATATTCGATTCTACAGATTTTTTTGAGGAAGATAAAACTAGGGATAA
>CAIYKV010000268.1 GCA_903926855.1 uncultured Bacteroidota bacterium
GTTATTCTCATCCTTCCGGGATCTTTTAAATAGGGATCCAGCGTAAAACCCGTATTTCGATAAGTATAATCCGTAAACATGGGCTCAGGGTGACAGGAACTGCATTTCTTCTGAAATATTTCATAACCCAGTTTTTCTGGTAAAATAAAACTGGCTTCACCGCGCATTACCTTATCGTATTTACTATTACTACTTACCAGTTGCAATAAAAACTGGCTGAATGCTTTTGTCATCCTTTGCGTGGTGATGGTTTCGTCGCCAAAAGCCGCTTTAAACATTTTTCGATATTCTTTATCTGCTTTTAGTTTGTTTAGAACATTTTCAATCGTTTCTGCCATTTCGTTCTCTGCTGTAATCGGCGCAAGGGGCTGTAAATCGAGGTGGTTAATACCTCCATCCCACATAAATTCTTTTTGCCAGGCCAGGTTAAATAAGCCCGGAGCATTTCGGGTGGTCATGGAATTATTAAATCCATGACTTAATGGATGGTCATAGGTATTGAATGCCCCAAACTGTTGGTGACAACTGGCGCAGGAAATACTGCCATCCTTACTAAGCGTTTCATCATAAAAAAGTTTTTTTCCAAGTACGATTCCTTCTTCGGTAAGCGGGTTTTTTGAAAAATCATAGGAAGGTTGTGGCCAGCCTTTGGGAACTACAAATTTTACCGGAGTGGGTCTTAGGTAGTGGGTATCAATCGTGATCCAGCCGGCACCTGCTATGCAGATGATAAAGAGTAACCATATATTTTTTGCGATTTTCATATCAATTAACCCTGTTAATGGAAAACATGGTCATATAATTATCAGCGATTTTTACAGCTAAAGCACCCGGTGTATGACAAACAGGTGTTTCCGAAACTTTTAAAATAGTATTTCCTTTAAACCAATGATTAATGTCTGCTGAAATATGTATTTCCTGCAACTGGCCCAGGGTATTGGGAACAGGCAGATCAATTTCTTTTACCGTATTCATACCGTTTTTGAAACCACCTATATGGTAAGTAAACCGATTACCGGGTGTGTTGGCTGATGCGGAAACACCTTCCAGTTTCGCCATAATATAGCCAGAGTTCCAGGTCCAGAACATTCCCTGTAGAGGGTCTAAAGCGCCGGTTTGTACGCCGGATACATTTCGGATACTATCTACGCCTAACAAAAAATGAATGCTTTTGATATTGCCAGCCGGGAAGTTTACTTTGATTTTTTTAGAAGAAGAGTCGCTTTCATCTATTAAATAATATTGAGGAGATACCATATGTGTATTCCCGTTTATATCCGTTACCACCAGATGAGAAATATAGTATTTGCATCTTTCAATGCTCATCTCTTCTCCATTTATATTTTTTACTGTGTTACCTAAAACAAGAGGATCAATCCCAATTTTATTTTCAAAATAGATGGTTACTTTTTTATCCAATGATTGGGCGCTGACAACAAAAGTTATCAATAACTGAAAAACAAAAAAAACTGATAATGCCTTGAATATTCTCATATATAATCGTTCCTGTTTATTTTTTTTCTTTGTTCTTTTGTAAACGTGTTTCTTTTTTTTGATTCAATACGTTTCTCTTTTGCGGCTTTGGTGGGTTTGGTTGGGCGACGATTTTTTTGTTTTACTAAAGCTGCATTTACCAGTTGATTCATCTTGCGAACTACTTCTTCTTTATTTCCCAACTGAGATCGTTCACTTTGCGATTTTACCAGCAGGAAGCCTTCATCAGTAATTTTATTGGATAACTTATCCAAAAGGCGGGATTTTTGTTCATCAGTAACCAGTAATGAGGCCGAAACCAGCCAACGACCCTCTACCATGGTCTCGACCTTGTTTACATTTTGCCCACCCTTGCCTCCACTTCGGGCAGTTTGGAACTGTATTTCATGGCTAATGTCTATCTTCATTATGATAAAGTTCGGATAAAAAACGGTTTAAGAATCATGAGAATTGTTATACAAAGGGTAAGAGAAGCTTCTGTTAAGGTGGAAGATAAAATAGCAGGCGCTATTGGTTCGGGACTTTTAGTACTGGTGGGTATCGAAGATGCCGATACTCTGGAAGATATTCAATGGCTGAGTAATAAGATCATTGGACTTCGAATTTTTAATGATGCTGGTGGAGTAATGAACCTTGGAATTAAAGAAATGGGTGGCGATATTTTACTGGTAAGTCAGTTTACCTTGCATGCAAGTACTAAAAAAGGGAATCGGCCCTCTTATATTAAAGCGTCAAAACCTGATTTTGCGATTCCTATGTATGAGAAAATGATACGGCAGTTGGAAACAGATTTGGGCAAATCCATCCAGACTGGCATTTTTGGTGCAGATATGCAGGTGCATTTGCTAAATGATGGCCCGGTAACCATTATCATTGACTCGAAGAATAAAGAATAAACAGATCCCGATATAATTGAATCATCGCATAACAGACAACCATGAAAGATATAGAAAGCAGGCAAGATCTGGTAATGCTGTTAGAAAAGTTTTATGAGAAAGCAATGGTGGATGCGTTAATCGGTCATTTCTTTACGGAAGTAGCGCCACTCAATCTGAAAACGCATATACCGCTGATCGCAGATTTCTGGGAATCGATTTTGTTTGATAAAGCACAATACCATGGCAATGTGATGGAGGTACACCAACACCTTCACCAATTATCTGCTTTCAAGGCGGAACATTTTGCAAGATGGGTATTGCTTTTTCAGCAAACAATTGATGGTCTTTTTGCTGGAGAAAAAGCAGAAAGGGCCAAACAGCGGGGGGCCTCTATTGCTACTGTTATGCAGATCAAATTATTACATCCGGGTATACATAAAATGTAAGTGTATGACAATTGACCAGGCACAAAAAGAAGTAGATCAATGGATCAAAACTGTTGGAGTTAGGTATTTTAATGAACTTACCAACCTGGGTATTCTTATGGAAGAAGTGGGAGAACTCAGTCGGATAATGGTTAGAAAATATGGTGAGCAATCTTATAAGGAATCTGATAAAAACAAAGAAATCTCAGATGAGATGGCAGATGTATTATGGGTGTTGATTTGTTTGGCCAATCAAACAGGAGTTGATCTGACTGATGCTTTGAAAAAAAATTTTGAAAAGAAAAATTTACGGGATGCAGACAGGCATACAGCAAATGAAAAACTTCTTTGAAGTACATCAGTTTTGAACCAACAAAAAATAACCTGCAAAATGAATCTGTCTAATTTAATTTTGCAGGCTATATGTTACTGGTTGTAATAATTCCGGTTTATTTAAAAATACTTTTCTGTTTGGCCATTTTTTCTATTTCGGCTACAGTTCTTGGGGCTGCGGCTGACAAGTTTTTAAATCCGCTGGCAGTAATCAATACATCATCTTCAATGCGTACACCTATATTCCACCATTTCTGATCACATTTACTACCTGGTGGAATATAGATGCCAGGCTCTACTGTAAATATCGCACCTGGTTCCAAAGGACCTCTTCCTCCCATATCATGAACATCTAAGCCCAAATGATGCGATGTGCCATGTGGGAAATAGATTCTGGCTTCTGATGAGGTCTTGATGATGCCCAATCTAATCAATCCATTACTGATAACACGCATTGCTGCTGCATGAGGATCGGTAAAAATATTACCTGGTTTACACTGGAAAAAAGCAGAATCCTGCGCTTCTAATACCAATTCATAAATGATTTTTTGCTCGGGTGTAAACTTGCCATTAACAGGAATGGTTCTCGTGATATCAGCGCTATATCCATGATATTCGGCGGCACAATCGCTTAATAAAAGATCACCGCTATTCATTAAACGCTGATTGCTTTCATAATGGAGTGTGCAGGTATTTTCTCCGGAACCATTAATACTGGGGTAACCCACATACTCAGATCCATTTTTCTTAAATAGATATTCCATGATGGCCTGTGCCTGGTATTCAGTCATTCCCGGCTTAGTGGATTTCATGACTTCTTTATGTCCTTCTGCACTCATGGCGACTACTTTTTCCATCAATACAATTTCTTCTGGCTGTTTAATACCTCTTAATTTTTGTAAGATGGATGAGGTAGTTCGGGTAGCCAGTGGCTTTTTATTTAAAATAATCAGACTGTCAGTAATATCAGCCATCCGTTGCAACTGGTCAGGAACCCTTTTATATTTAGAAAAAATATCCTCATTCCTGAATAAGCTAAGTACAGAATCTATTCCGGCAAAATCAATTGTTGCCGAATTGAATTTATCATTCGTAAATACATTTTCAAATTTGTATCTCTCTTTTACTCCCTCTACCCCAAGTATTTTCCCGGTCCACATTTCGCGTTGAGGGTTACGGGCCTGAACAAATAAAAATTCATTCCCGGTGGCCCCAAGTATGGTTACCGGGTTTTTGAAAATAAGGAGAACAGAATTGGGCTCTTCCAGTCCGGTGAAATAATAAAAATTCTTGCTCTGTGCATAGTAATAATCGATATCATTATTCCGAACCCTTACTTGTGAGGCGAAAAATATGCCAACCGAATTTTTGGGCATCATATCCCTGAAAGCAGCCCTTCTTCCTGCATGAAAAGCAGGACTGAGGTAGTCATTGGGATATTCGCTTGTTTGTTGGGCCTGCATTAACACGGGCAGAATCATCAGTAGAGCCAATAAGTGGCGGGAATAGCTACGCATGTGGTGATGGATTTACTTTTGAATAAAACTAGTTTTTTTATGGTTTCCTGCTTCATTTACTTGATGAACGAGGGGATTATTTAGGGCGAATGGCAGAAAGACAGCTTCTTCGTAAAGGCTAAAAGCATATTTTTGCGACAGTTATGAGTACACAACCCGATAATCAGTTCCAGGCAATTGTTTCGCATGCCAAAGAGTATGGCTTTGTATTTCCGAGCAGTGAAATTTATGATGGCCTTGCGGCTGTATATGACTACGGCCCGTATGGCAGCGAATTGAAAAAAAATATCCGTGATTACTGGTGGAAAAGCATGACCCAGTTACATGAAAATATTGTGGGTATAGATGCGGCTATTTTTATGCATCCAACTACCTGGAAAGCGAGCGGACATGTTGATAATTTCAGCGACCCGATGATTGATAACAAGGATAGCAAAAAAAGATACCGGGTTGATCATCTTCTGGAAGCGAAAGCAGATCAATTAAGAGAAAAAGGAGAGGATGCCGCTGCCGATAGTTTATTGGCAAGAATGGATGCATTATTGGCTGCGGAAGATTTTGCTACATTGAAAGAATTGATCCAGGAACAGAAAATTGTTTGTAGTGTAAGCGGAACAGGTAACTGGACCGAAATACGCCAGTTTAACCTCATGTTTTCCACGCAACTGGGTTCAGTTGCTGAAGAGTCAGATACTATCTACTTAAGACCGGAAACTGCACAGGGTATTTTTGTGAATTTCCTCAATGTTCAAAAAACTGCGAGGATGAAAATCCCTTTCGGTATTGCGCAGACAGGAAAAGCATTTCGTAATGAAATTGTTGCCCGGCAATTTATTTTCCGGATGCGGGAATTTGAACAAATGGAAATGCAGTTCTTTGTTCGCCCCGGCACAGAAGGCGAATGGTACCAATACTGGAAAGAAGCAAGATTACAATGGCATTTGAGTCTGGGTATTTCACCAGATAAGTATCGTTACCACGACCATATAAAACTGGCGCACTATGCCAAAGAAGCCTGCGATATTGAATACCAATTCCCTTTTGGGTTTAAGGAAGTAGAAGGTATCCATTCCAGAAGCGATTTTGATCTTACCCAGCACCAGTTATACAGTAAAAAGAAATTACAATATTTCGATACTGAAATCAACCAGAATTATGTTCCTTATGTGGTAGAAACCTCTATCGGGTTAGACAGAATGTTCCTCCTCATATTGGCCAATGCCTATGAAGAAGAAACCATTACCAAAGAAGATGGTTCTACGGATAGCAGGGTGGTATTGCATATACCTACTAAAATTGCTCCTATGAAACTTGCTATCCTGCCTTTGACCAAAAAAGACGGATTGCCAGAAATTGCACGTGATTTGATGAATGAGTGTAAGCCTTATTTTAAATGCTTCTACGAAGAAAAGGATGCTATCGGAAAAAGATACAGAAGACAAGATGCTATTGGAACTCCTTTTTGTGTAACAATAGATCACCAAACCAAAGAAGACCAAACGGTAACCATCCGGTATCGGGATACCATGGTTCAGGAAAGGATACTGATGAGTAAGGTGAAGGATTTGGTATTGGAACAGCTGGTTTAAGTAAAAAATCAAAAGTCAAAATTTAAAAAGCAATCTGGCTATTTTTGAATTTTGACTTTTGATTTTTGATTTTATTTGGTGTTAATTTTCTCCAGAACCACTCCATTCATTGAAATCTCACTGACTTTCCCTTCAGTGTTTAAATGAAAATTCAGGTATTCTTTTCCCTTCCATTTTTGATCATATACTAATCGGAAAGTATCATAATTCCAGTGATCAATGGTTCCGGTGGTGATATGATTGGTGATACTGGTTAGTTTCCCATTTAGCATAATGATCTCTATTGAGCCGAATAAAGGATGTTGGTATTTGCCAATATATTCTTCTATGGGCAGACTGGGATGGGTATTGAGTACTCTTTTTGCTTCAGATTCTTTTGTTTTTTTGCGCGCTTCATTTTTGATTTGCGTATACAGCGTTAAAAATTCTGCGCTCCAGTCCCGATCACCACCCAATGCAAACTGATCCAATGCCCGGAACATGAGTGCATGCCGGAGTTCGGCATGATCGAGGTTTCCGAAAATATATACCCCTGTTTTTTCTTCCGGCATTTGTGCATGAATGGCTACCGCCCCGGATAAGCTGCCTGTATGAAAATTCAGTTTTCTACCTTTATAATCCTGTTGAAACCAACCCATGGCATAAGTGGTAAAATTGGGTTTGGTGATTTTTTGGGTAGGATAAAATTCCTGTTCGGTAACCAGGGTTTGGGGTTTTAGTAATTCTTTCCAGGTATCCGGTTTTACGAGTCTTCCGCCTGCATACTTACTGCTATCCAACATGCATTTCAGCCATAAAGAAATATCGTCTATACAGGAAAGAACAGAGCCTGCAGGGCCGATGGTATCTGTTTCTCTGTCATGCGTGATAACGGTAATGGTACTATCTATTCTGTAATGCGGTTTTGAGAAATTATCGTCTTTTATTTGTGCAAATTGTGAAACGGTTCTCTTCATCCCCAAAGGCTGAAAAATGCGTTCGCGAATAAAAACCGACCAGGGTTTGCCACTTATCTTCTCAATTACTTTTCCGGCAATCAGGTAAAAAATATTCTGGTAAATAAATCCTGACCGAAATGAATAACTGGGACTTACTAATTTAAGATGATCTAAAATTTCGTCGGAGCTTAACGTATTATCGGCCCATAAATAATCGGTATTACCTACACCACTATTATGTAAAAAAAGATCACGAACCCTTAGTTCACGGGTTACAAAGGGATCATACAATTGTAAAGAGGGAAGGTATTTGATTACCGGATCATCCCATTTCAATTTGCCTTCATCTACCAGCATACCCATGCAGGTAGCGGTCATGGCTTTGGTGGTGGACGCGCAAACAAATAGTGTTTGGTTATCTACCCATTGCGTAGTGCCCAATTCGCGGGTGCCATACGATTTTTTAAAAACGACCTGGTTATTTTTTACCACTACAATGGCTAGGCCCGGGACTTCCCATTCTTTAATTGCTTTTTTTACATAGGTATCGAATAGGGCAGCAGTGTCTTGCTGAACAGTCTTTTTTTGAGCGGCAACCTGTAATAGTAAACAGCATTGCACACAGACTAATAAGCCCATGATTTTTCTCATGTGTAGGCAGTTAAGTATTGGGTAAAAGGGATTTTGTTTATCCGTATAATTCCAGGTGAATTGCTTTTTTATCGTAACCCATGGCTAAGATGCGTTCTTTGGCTTCATCAATCATGTTTTTCCAGCCACAGAGAAAGAATTTAGCGGGTATTTTACCATGTTGGGTTAATGCTTCATAAACCGGATGAACATAGCCGATATGAGAACCTGCCGGTACTTCCTGTTCTCTGGAATAACAAGGGTGAAAAAAGAAACCGGGTTCCTGTTTTTCCAGTTCCTTCAACTCATTAATATAAAGCCCATCTTCTTTTTTCCGGCAACCGAAAATAAGGTGAATATTCTGGTGTGGTTTTTTCTTGTTGTGCAGAAAATGCGACATAGAACGGAAAGGAGCGATACCGGTACCTGTGCAGATCAGGTAAATATCTTCCTGTATAGGCTCGGGCAAAATAAATTTGCCCTGCGGACCACGCAATAGAATTTCAGAGCCAACAGATACCTGATTAAAAAGATAGGTTGTACCTAAACCGCCTTCCAGTAAAACAATGATCAATTCAAAAATATTGGTGCCATCCGGAGCCGAAGCAATGGAATAACTGCGCCATCTCTTATTTTTTTGCTCATGTATGGGAAGATCGAGGGTAACAAACTGGCCAGGTGTAAAATCGAAAGACTCGATATCGGGAACCTGTATCCAAAAACGCCTTGAAGAAGCGGTTTCATTTTCAATTTTGATCACCTTACCGGTGCGCCATGGTTCAAGCATATAGTTTTATTTACTGAATTCAATAGTATAAAATTACTGAATACAACGGGAATAAATTAAAAGGGATACAGATAATTCAATAAAATCAGCACAATCATGCCGTTCATGGGTGTTTACAGCTGATTCCGACTTGAAATGCGTAAAACAGCCCAATATTTGAGTACAAGTACTCTATTTTTTGGTTGGATTTTCTTGGAAATTGCTTCTAAACAAAACCAATTATATGAGCAAGTATACTACTGATCATAGGATCAGCCTGCAGGAGGCAATTAACATGACCACCTTATACCGTGCAAACCGGCCATCCAATTTTCCGGTATGTGAAACCTTCGAACTGGCATCCATTCAATCCTTAATCAACCATCCGCAAGCCGATTTTTTCAGGATTTATTATGGAATGAAACAAGATGGAACCGTACATGCCATCCTGGTGGTAGCCGATAGTAATGGAAATGATTTATTACCTTCGGAGAGCAATACATTGGAGACAGATGATGGTAACGAAATACTGGAAGATTCTATTCGGTGCCCTAATACATGCCCCCCTGAGTCTCCTTTAAATCAACCCTGATGTTTTTTTATTGGCTAAATCATATATCAACAGCATCCATACTGATACCCTGTATTATTGGGGCGGTCCGGTATACTAAAATACCGAACCTGTATCAACCATTTCTTTATTTTATCTGGCTAGGTTCATTAAACGAACTGATTAGTATGATATTGGTCAATACCCAACACCCCAACCTCGTTAACTCAAATATGTATGTATTATTGGAATATGCACTCATCTTGTTCATTTTTTTCCGATGGAACGATGCAAAGAATCGAAGCAGGTATAATCTGCTATTCTTAACCGGATTGGGAATATGGATTTTAGAGAATCTAGTGATCAATTCACTTCAAACCATCAATGCTGTTTTTCGGGTCTTCTATGCTTTTATTGTTTTGTACTTAAGTATTAATCAGGTAAATATGCTGATAGTCTCAGAGAAAAAAAGGTTGATCAGTAATACA
>CAIYKV010000269.1 GCA_903926855.1 uncultured Bacteroidota bacterium
ATTATTAAAAATATATAAATATTTCATTGATTTTACTCTCTATACCCTTCTAAGCCTAACTAAGCTTAATTTAGCATCGTCGATAATTCAAATAGAATTGTTAAATCGTCCTTTTTATTCATATCCTGCCTGCCATAAGAAAGAAAAAGAGCAACATTTTACGTAGTTTTTGCATCTAGCCTAAAGCTATTTAACGGGAACTCGCAACTTAAACCATTCTTTTATATCCATGCCTGAGGCTCTGACAAATTTATTAGCAAAAGAGCAAGTGTATAAAGAAACTATGCATTTGATGGGCAACCATTTTGAAATCAGTGTGGTATCATCAGATGAATTATGGGCACAAGCAATGATCCAGAAAGCGGTAACTGAGATTCGGAGAATAGAGACTTTATTAACCACATTCAAAGAAGACAGTGAAACGAACCGAATTAACCAGGCAGCTGGTCTGCATTCTGTACCCGTAAGCGAAGAGACTTTTCGCTTGATTCAAAGATCGATCAGAATATCCGAAATAACACAGGGTGCTTTTGATATCAGCTATGGTTCGGTTGATAAAACACTTTGGAATTTCGATACCAACATGAAGCAACTACCCGATGCGGAAACAGCCCGCAAAATGGTGCGATTGATCAACTACCGAAACATAGTTTTAGATGAAACTGATTTCAGTATTTTTCTGAAAGAGAAGGGTATGCGGATCGGATTTGGTGGAATTGGGAAGGGGTATGCGGCAGAAATGGCAAAACAGGTTCTAAAACAGGCAGGTGTAAAAAGTGGTATTGTAAACGCATCTGGTGACTTAACTACCTGGGGAATGCAGCCGGATGGATCGCCCTGGACAATCGGGATAGTGAATCCAAATTTTTCAGGGAAGATTTTCTCGTATATGAATGTAACAGATATGGCGGTAGCTACTTCAGGAAATTATGAGAAATATATATTGATCAATGGTGTTAAGTATTCACATACGATTAACCCAAGAACCGGACTTCCGATCAGGGGAATTAAAAGTGTTACGATTATAACGCCTAACGCAGAAATTGCAGATGCAATGGCCACACCGGTAACGATTATGGGAATAGAAGCCGGATTGGGTATGGTTAACCAGATTAAAAATATGGAAGCCATTCTGATAGATGATAATGACAGGATTTTTACTACTAAAAATTTACATTTTACATAAACAACATGAAAAGAAAGCTTATCCTCCCCACAGCTACCATTTTACTTGGTATGTTTCTTTCACTTAGCGCATGCGTAAGTGTAAAAGAATATCAAAAGAGTAAGATCAATGATTATGACATGTCGCTTTCCAGCCGAAAAAGTCAGAAAACCGAACTGAACTTCCAAAATTACCGCGAAGCTTCTTCCGGGGCCAATGGCGGTAAAACGGGTGGCGGTTGTGGTTGTAATTAAATTTCTTCATTCTTTATTTATTTTCGATGCGTAAACTCAGTTTAACCGTTATCGGTTTATATGTTATGTTTCTCAGTGCATTTTCTCAAAGCACCAAGGGTTTTGATACTACTTCCTATACCCCCAAGCCATTAACACTTGATGAAACCAATTTTGTTACCAGCTATTATACACAGGAAGGAAAACATTCCGCCATTCAGGGTGGAATAGGTAATGAACATGTAGTGGACCTTTCAAATGGCCTGGAATTAAAATTTGTTGGATGGGATATGAGTCATAATAAGCATACCCTTGGTGTAGAATTGGGCTTGGATCATCATACTTCTGCTTCTTCTGCTTATGTTTCAAAATCAGGCGCTTCAAAAACCGGAGGAACCCGGGTATACCCTTCTCTTAACTGGACTATTGAAAATGATAAAGGGAATAGCTTTGGTATTGGTACCTATTATTCTACGGAATATAATTATTCATCTTTTGGAGTAGATGTACATGCAACCAAAAAAATCAGTTCTAATACAGAAATCAATGGAAAATTCACAGCATTTTTTGACGAAGTAAAATTGATTTATCCATCTGAACTGATCCCTCAAACTGCGGTGGTTTCAGGAGGTACTACTACCTATACAAGTGCCAGTGGCAGAACAATAACTTCAGGCGGAGGGTCTTCCGGTGGTTCACCAAGTATTCCATCTTCAGGTAGAAATAGTTATTCTTTATCCGGTTCAATAGCGCAGGTGATCAATAAACGCTTAGAGGCAAGTGTTACCATAGACCTGGCTAACCAAAATGGCTATCTGGGCTTACCCTTTCACCGTGTGTATTTTGCTGATGGTACAGATCATGTTGAAAATTTACCTTACATGAGAAATAAACTTCCTATAGGTCTCAGGTTGAATTATTTCATGGGCGATAATATTGTAATAAGAAGTTACTACCGTTATTATACTGATAGCTGGGGAGTAGTATCGCATACTGCAGAGCTGGAAGTACCTGTAAAAGTAAACCCGTTCTTTTCTATATCACCATTGTACCGTTACTATACACAAACAGCAGTTAGCTATTTCGGGGCATACGGTACACATACTTCAGCAGATAAATATTACACCAGTAATTATTCCTTATCTGCACTAAACAGTCAGTTTGTTGGATTAGGAATACACCTGGCTCCCCCAAAAGGGATATTTAATAATGAACATGTCAGTTCTATGGAAGTCAGAATGGGGCATTATACCCAGTCAACCGAATTATATGCAAGTGTGATTTCGTTTGCTTTTACTTTCAAATAAAATGGGGCTGCAATTAATAATTAACAATTAATACTTAGTAACAAAAGCATGCTAGTGCCTAAATTTCCAGGGGTTGAGAAATTTTCGTTGCTTGTTTATGATAGTATACTGTCCTTCAAATAATTATTAATTGTTAATTATTAATTGCTAATTGCTTCTCCCCCAGCTGTAGGAAATTCTATATAAAAACTAGTGCCTTTTCCTTCTTCGCTATTGAACCAAATCAGTCCTTTATGGGCTTTTACGATCTGATAAACAATGGAAAGACCTAAACCGTAGGAAGGTTCTCCTGCGGTTCCTGTTCGGTTTAGAGAACCGGGTTGTAGAAAAATATTTTCGTCTAGGCCGGGTGGGAACCCAATACCCTGATCCGTTATTTTTATTAATACCTGCCCCTTATCCGTTTGCATGGTGATATGGATAGTTGTATTGGGCATACTGAATTTAATAGCGTTTGAAATAAGATTATGAAATACCCGCACTAATTTTTCACGATCGCCATACATGTTAATCGGAATTTCATCGAAAATTATTCTTTGATTTTTTTCTGCTGCTTTATGTTTTAACACCTCAACACAATACCTGATCTTATCTGTCAGGTTGAGGTATTCATTTTTTAGGGTTCTGGCAGCCGCAGGATCTTGTAAGAGTTCATTAATCAATTCCAGTGCATTATTAGCTGATTTGGCAATCAATTCAATAGCATCTGTTATTTTTTCGGCCTCTACCTGTTTATCCTTTAGCAGTCCACATAGCATAGTAATAGATCCAACCGGGCTTCGAAGATCATGTGCACCTACATGCAACAATTTTTGTTTGTCTCTATGACTTTGCTCTAAAGACTCCAGCATATTTAGCAATTCTTCATTTTTATAGATAATCTCGCTATTTTTTGCTTTCAATAGAGTCATATTAGATTCAATATGCCGATAGTTCTTTAATAGCAACAATACAATGAGTAAAATCATTGCCGAGAAAATGATAGCGATAAATAAGTATTCTGTTTTACGCCGGTTCTTTGTCTCTAACAGTTGAAGCTGGTATTGATTACGAATATTATTAAATGCCTTCTGGATATCGCTGGAGTTAGTAATTTCTGTGACTTTTCGTAAAGAATACGGATTGCTGAGGCTTTTTCAAGTAAAAAATAAGCATCTTTTGTTTTTCCAAGAGAGCTCAAATACCTGGCTTTTAAGGAGAGGTAACGAGTATGCAGTTCCGGGTTATCATACCTGGATTCTAGTAATTCTAAATTACCTAAAAGCACCCCTGCTTCCCTAATTCGATTTTTATCAAGATAGTATTTTAGCAGCTTTACCATACTAATCGCTGCATCTTCCGGAGCCATTTCCGGGTGATTGTTTGTTGCGATACTCTGCTTTAGCAAATCTTCCCCTTTTTCTGTTTGCCCTTTCAATATGAACAGTTCGCCGAGATTTCCATAGATTACTGCTTTTGACATTCGGACATAGCTTTCCCGATCCGGTCTATGAATTTTTTCCAGATCATTGAAACAAAGAAGTGCTTTATTAAAATAAACAAAAGCACTATCTAACTGTCCAGCACGGAAATAAGAAACCCCCACATTGTCCAAACTCGCCTGCTGGCCTCCTAATTGTGAGAATAGATCCTTTGTGCAGTGTTGTAAATCTTTGTATGCCTGTTTATATAGTTCCGCCGCCTCCCGGTATTTTTTGAGACTGAACCCAACACCAGCCAAACGATTGGTTACCTCAACAAATGTGCAGGTATCCTTTTGCTGTTCTATCATTTCCCGCGCCATGTAATAAGAGGAAAATGCGTCATCATATTTCCCCAATTTTACCAATACATCCCCCCTACTCAAGAGCGTCCTTAAATACAAGTCGGCATATTCTGGATCAGTCATATGCTTTTGGAATACCCATAACATGCTGTCTGTGTATACAATTGCCCTTTCATTTATCTTAAGATCTGAATGCCAGAAAGACATTTGATAATAGTATAGATACCATAAATCGGTAATTTTTTTTGACCGAATTGCCTGATAGGCTTGATTTAGCTGCTTATAAAATACCGATGTATCATCCAGACTATAATTTTGTTTTTTCCAAATCGCATTGCTGTCAAAAAAACCCGCATGTTGAACTTTTTCATGTTTCATAGGTTGGCTACACCCCTGCACCAAGAATTGTAATATGCAAATGCATATTACTACACTTAAATATTTTACAAAATTCCTCATTCAGTTATCCGCAATATTTGAGAATACAAAGCAACTATTATTTATTTACTGGTAAAATTTCCACGATGGCACAAAATCTTTATGTAAAGTCTGATTCGTTAATATTGCCCTAAGCATTTCCACGGGCATGGCATTTTCATGCAGTATGGCATCGTGGTATTGTTTGTAACTCATTTTTCCACTGTCCACCAATTCTTTTTTTAATGCCCAAAATTGAAACGCGCCAATCATATATCCAATCTGGTATAAAGGCGGGTAACCTCCTGTAAAGGATCTTCTCACTTCTCCTTCAGCATTTGCTCTTTCGTGCCCTACCCTGTCTACCAGAAAATCTATACACTGTTGTGGTGACCATTTACCCAGATGATAATTCAATGAAAAAATGATTCTGGCACAACGATGCATTCTCCAGAACAACATGCCGATTTTATCCTCAGGTGATTGGGGAAAACCCAGGTCCCATAACAAAAATTCCCAGTAAACCGCATTCCCTTCTATCCAGAAGGGTGTATCAAAATTGCGGTAAGCTTTATACCGGTTATTCATGTATAATTGTAAATGATGCCCTGCCACCAATTCGTGATGCACGGTTGCCCTTGAAAAATGCGGATTATTACCCCGCATACTCATTAATTTATCCTCTTCTTTCATGGTGTTGGTAGGATAGGATATCAACAAACTTTCTCCGCCTAAAAAGAATGGAGCAAATAATTGTCTTTCAGGCGACATCATTTCCATGGTCCAGTCTTCCTCGGCCAGCGGTGGAATAGTAACCAACTGATGTTTTTTTAAGAAGTCCACCGACTCATTATATAATTTCATGATGGCCTGTGGCTGTTCTCCGGCAGGCACATAGGTATTTTTGACTTTTTCCTGTGCAGCTCGCCAATTATCGCCAAAACCCATTTCTTTGCTGGCTTTCAGCAATTCCTGATCACACCAGGCAAATTCCTTATTGGCAATCTCTATCAATTCTTCAGGAGTATATGGAATCATTTCAACCTGTAATTGCCTGATAATTTCATCTCTTCCAATTGGGTTACCAACAATTCCGCTGGCGTCCTCTTTCTGGTTAGTGATTCCTTTCCCTTTACTTTTTACTAAAGCAGCATAACTATTTAGCAGACTATCTGTTGTTCTAAAAGGCTGTGGTATCCACCAGGTAAATGAAGGATCATACCCATTATAGAAATCAAATACATTTTTCAAAGCAGCTTGTAAACCTTTGATTACAGCTACTGCCCGATTACTAAGAGCCAGGTCAATATTTTTTTCTTCTTCTACTTTTTTAAAGGAAGCCAAAATTTGCTTTTGAATCAGGGTTAATTGCTGCGCCAATTGCTTACTGTTTACTGCATTCCCTCTGCGTCGGGGCTTTTCAATTGCATAGATGCTGTCTGCAAAACTTATCCATTTACTTACTTGCTTATATTCACTCGCTTCCGTTTCAAGCAGCCGGATTTCTTCTTTGAGGTTTCTGCTAAATAAAATATAATCCACCCGACTCCCTACCGGCAATTTATCAAAACTCATTTGCCCTAATAACCCAAGGTATTCTTCCGCCAGTTTTTGAAGTCGTGTGTTTCTTTCAGGAGAGCTGCGAATAAATAATACCCGAGATAGACTGGCTTTGTCGGCAGTATATTGAACCATCAGGTTATTTACTTCGCTGGTTTGTTCATAAAGCACGGATGGCGCTTTTTGTGCAAAGACGGAAGAGGAGGATTCTAGTATAATAACAAGTAATAGAAAGCAGATGGGTTTTCTCATGTTAGATGAATTAACAATTACTAATTAATAATTGATAGCACTGGGGATCTTATAAATAGATCCTGATTTTTGCCATTATTACATATAAGTATATAGTATACAGTTTATCTATAATACTTTTATACCGATCTCGCCTAGCTTTTTATATATTTCTGCATATACATTACTTCTTGTGCGGTCTGCTTTTATCACGTCTTTGCACCAGAAATAAATTTTTAGTTCGGCTGATTTATCAGTGATTGCATTGATCAGGATATCCGGTTCTTTTTGTGTAAGAACATCGGGATTGGCATTGATAATCTCTTTGATGTCTTTTCTGGTTTCTTCAGAAAGAAAAGATTTGTCAATTGAAAATGAGAAAGTTACCCTGGCATTCGGGTTGCTGAATGTCCAGTTCACGATATTTTTAGAAAGTATATCCCCATTGGGTATGATCACTTCTGCACCATCATTTGTTAAGAGTGTGCTGGATCTGACACTAATTTCTCTGACCCTTCCTTTCTGGTCTCCTATTTCTACCATATCCCCAATACGAAGTGGCCTATCGAAAATGAGAATTATACCCGAAACAAAATTGTTTACAATACTCTGTAACCCCAAACCAATACCAACACCTAAGGCACCTAGTATGATGGTAATCTGTGACAACTCCAGTCCTGAAGCGGCCACAGCCAGCAGAAACCCGGCTGTTAACAGGATTAAGCGGGTTATCATGAGTTTAGATCTTTGTCCCTTATTATCAAAAGCAGCTTCATCTCCCACATCTCCAAAGAAATAAGCGATATATTTCTGTAAGAAATTGGCAACCCAAATAATGATAAAGAATAACAGCACTCCACTTAAATGCAAACTGAAATTTCCTAATACTCTTGGTTTTTGAAGAAATTCTGACACAATTTTCTCTAATGGGGCATATATATTCAGGTTGGTAGTAAACACAATCAGCCAAATAATCAATGCCAGGTAATTAGCCATTTTAGTAATCCCATTCGCTATATCCCCCGCACTAAACTGGATTGGATATTGTTTTCGCATACGACTACTCTGTATCTGTAACAGTAAAGATTCTTTAATCAACTGAACAAATACAATTAACCCGATTGATTGGGCCATAGTATAGATACCAGTTGCACCAAATATCTGTGATAAGGTAACTCTTCCAAACATATTGCAGATAACTGCCAGCAGATTGAATACCATATAGAAAGTACCTGCTATAAAAAGCGTTCTATTCTCTTTAAGATGTTTCCGGAAGAAGATCATTGCCACTACTCCCAAAATAAAACAGGCCAGATTCAAGGCAAGTGCCCACCAGCGTTGCATATAGGCAGGGATCCCTAAGAACCGGGTAAAGGATATAAGCAGGAACAGAACTACAAAAACCAACCAAAAGAATAATAAAATACGGGGTTTTAGCTTTCGGAAAAGTATAGTAAGTGCTAATAATAGTAAGAGTTCGATGGTTTCGATATAAATAGCCGGAGCATTTAAATCGAACAGAGGTGCCAGGTTGAGTATCACCAGTATAGAAGCCAACAAGGGTATTGGTTTAATATATACCGGGTCTAAGTCATTCAATGCATCCAGTTTATGCAATTGTTTAAGGCTTTTGAAATTATAAAACACCCATCCAAAGAAAACAAAACCGGTAAATAATAAAAGGTATAACTGGTTACGGGTATGATCAAAATAATATTTTGCAATTCTTTGTTCATCATTCAATGATTTCTGAAGGCTTCGAACAAACGCTGCCGATTGATTAGGGTTGCGGGGCTCCCATATATATCGTCTTTCCTTACCAAAGGCTTTTGTTCCGGTTGCTTTTAACAGGTCAACAGTCTGGCGCTGTAGCTCTTCAATGCTAATAATATTGGCCGATGTTCGGGCAAGGGTATTATCTATTCGAACATTAACAAGTTTTACCAGGCTATCTGCATTTTTCCATTTGGTGCGAAGCTGTGAAAGTTGTTTTGCAAAAATTATCCAGTTCTTTGGTTCGCGGAATAATAATCTAATAACAGAATCCCTTCTTAATTCAAAGATCTCTTTTTTCAGCTGATCCAATTGTGTATCAAAATCATTTAAATTCTTGACATAGGATTTTGTATCTACAGATAATTGATCGAGTAGTGTATTAAACATCTGAAGGTTTCGGATATTCGGTATTCTATCGGTAGCCGATTGCCTTTCCCGAATGATTGCCAGGGCTGAATCGTCTTCATTCATCTGGTTGGCTATCTGCTCTATACTTGCCAAAGCACCGGATATACCAGGGGCTTTATTCAATACTTTAAACATTTTCTCGATAGCCTGCAGGTAATCATTCCTGGTAAGGGTATCATCGTCTGCAAATACAGATGTATCAAATGAGCGTTTGTTCAATTTTATCGTATCCTGGGCTGCAACCTGGCCATACACGAACAGGCTAATTAATAAAAGAGAAAATAGTTTCATAATGCTTGGTGTATAAGGGTGATACATACTACTGCTGTATACGCTCTAAGGTAATGATTAAATTGATTGTGGCGAATATGGCTGGTTTGCCAATAACAAAGGAGCCAATATCGGGATATTGACTCCTTTCTACTGATTATTTACGATCTACCTACTAAGGAAGCAGAATAATTGTACAAGCTTACCAGATCTTTACCCTCAGGCTATCTTCACGGTACATTTTATCACCTTTCTTTATTCCGAAAGCTTCATAGAATTCAGGGATATTTACCATGGGGCCGTTCACTCTTTCTTTTGCGGGGGCATGTACATCAACTTTTAGCTGACTAGCCAATGATTCTTTTCGGGCTATGTTTAACCAGCCAAAAGCATACCCCAGAAAATAACGTTGTAAGGGACTGAGTCCATTGACCTTGATACCGCTTTTGTAAGCTTCTGTTTTCTTAAATGCATCAAGCCCAAGTAATAAACCTCCCAGGTCGGCTATGTTTTCTCCCTGGGTGGCATCACCATTTACATGCAGGGTATCTACAGGCATAAATTCATTGAATTGCCTGATAATCATTTTAGCCCTTTCTCCGAATTGTTTTCCATCTGCTTCCTGCCACCAATTTTTCAGGTTGCCTGCTGCATCATACTGTCTTCCCTGGTCATCAAATCCATGGGTTATCTCGTGCCCAATTGTAGACGCGCCGGCATAGCCATACACAAAAGCATCATCCAGGTCCTCATCCTTCATTCCCGGCACAGCAAATATACCTGCTGGTAATACTATCTCATTATTACTGGGATTATAATAGGCATTGTAGGTTTGTGGACTCATTCCCCATTCCTCTCTGTCAACTGGTTTTCCCAATTTATTCAGATCATGCTGAAACCACCATTCGTTGGCACGATGAATATTGAGAACATAAGGCCCACGGTCTATTTTCAAAGCACTAAAATCTTTCCATTTATCAGGATAGCCTACTTTCTTAGTAATTTTAGCCAGTTTCGCGTATGCTTTCTTTTTGGTGCTGTCCGTCATCCAACTTAGTTTGGCGATTCTTTCCTTATACGCATCCCGGATATTCTCAACCATCTGGCTATACCTTTGTTTTGCTTTCTCATTAAAATATTCTTTCACAAATAGTTGCCCCAGTGCTTCTCCCATTGCGCCTTCTTCTGCATCCAATACCCTTTTCCACCTAAGCTTAGGCTGTTTGGTTCCCCTGAGTGCTTGGCTATAAACAAATGCATTCATAAAGGAAATACTGTCCAGATAAGCGGCACTACTCTTTACCAAATGAAAGCGGAGATAGTTTTGCCAATCTTCTATGGGCGTTGACTTTATTTCTATACTTAATGCTGTCATAAATTCGGGTTGCCCAATGATCGCAGAATCGAGTTTTTGTATCCCGATATTTTTCAGGTATACTGGCCAGCTAAAAGCAGGAGTCAGCTTATTTAGTTCTGCCAATCCCATTTTATGATAATTTTTATAGGGGTCACGCAAGTCGGCCAATTTTCGGGAAGCTTTCGCCAGTCTGGTTTCCAATTGAAATACTTTATCTGCTGTAGCAGCAGCTTTTACACTATCATTCCCTAGTCTTGTAAACACCTGACCCAGGTAATGCTGGTATGCTTTTCGCACATTTACAGATTTTTCATCTGTATTAAAATAATAATCTCTGTTAGGCATTCCCAATCCCCCCTGGCCCAATTGATAGGCATTCACATCACTATTTTTATCATCCTGGTAAACACCTTCATTAAACATGGCATTAATTCCCTTTTTATGAAATGAAGCCACAACTTCTAACAATTGTTCAACAGATTGTATTTTTTGGATAGTAGCTAAATCCTCCTGCAAAGGCTGCCAGCCCTGCTTTTCAGCAGCGGCAGAGTCCATACCACTATACCAGAAATCGCCGATTTTTTGGGCGATACTCCCATTCGCAGCCTTTTCAGCAATTGATTGCTCATTGATTTTTTTCAACCGGTCATAAATATCATCCTGAACCAATTCACCTACTCCCCAACTGCTTTGATCTGCCGGAATAGGATTCTGTTTAATCCAACCTCCATTGGCATACATAAAAAAATCATTGCCCGGCGAAACACTGGTATCTAAATCACTGGCTAGAAAATCATGTTTGGTTTCTGTTTTTGTTTTACAGGAACTAATGATCATGATACATATCATAGCAGCAAAAACTTTAGTTGATTGCATAAATAATTGATTTGATCTTTCTAAGATAGCGGGAAGTTTTGGAATTAGCCAGAATTTCGGATAAACGGGTGGGGGAGGGTAATTAATAATTAAAAATTATTAGATCATGGGGTATGTGAAACTAACCAGGGTATTTGGATAAATTAATTGGCTTCACTCGTTTTTTAAACAAACCTGCCTTACAAATAATCTAATTGTTAATTATTAATTATCTACCGCGGGTGGATTGTTTAGGAAGCTCTTGTCTTCTTCTTTTGATTTTTTAAACTCCAGTTTTCCGAATTTATAGGTAAAGCTGATACCAAAAGAGCGGTATGGAACCTGGCGGAGATAATAGGATGTATAGTTTAGGGTAGTTACGGTAGTTACCTGCTGAATGTATTGACTAAAAGGATTGGTAGCCGTAAACCCGAAACTCATTTTTTTATTTAGGAAGAACTTACGGAAGGCAACTGTATACGCAAAAAATTGGGGTTGCTTTCCCTGTATATTATTTACAGAAGTATTATAATTTGCGAAGCCTTCTAAAACCAGGTTTTTAGGTAGCTGGTAAGTGGCATTCACATTAAATCGGCCATCTAAGCCATCTGTTGTGCTGTTCGCATTTAATTGGTTTACTACATGTCTGTTAGAAACAAAGATATTTGTACGAATATTAAAGTTTTTTGTCAATGGTAATGAGCCGGATATACTAATGCCAGTTCTATTTTCTAGCCCAATATTCATTCGGGTTGCAACCGATACATTATTATAGATAGAATCACCAATTTTAAAAGTTGGATAAAATAAAGTATAGGGCTTAATATCATGCGTATTAAACCGGGATACAATTGAAATATATAAACTTCCTCCATTTTCAAATGTGCGATTGTAACC
>CAIYKV010000270.1 GCA_903926855.1 uncultured Bacteroidota bacterium
ACTGGGTATTTTGAGCCTCTGCTCCGGCCGGGCTCAGAGCCGTTCCATTACCCAACCAGTTGGGATATGATTGTTGTATACTGCTGTTATTGGAGAAACCGGTTAGTAATTGAGTTCCACCATCAAAGTCCATTTTCCAGAGATTATTGTTCCATTGATTATGCAGGTATAGGTCCATTTCCACCCGTATGGAATGATGCACAGGTAATTTTTTCAAATTAACCTGTATAATATTATTATTAAACTTGCCGAATACCTTGCTGTTATTGAATACACTGATTCTTGGATCAGTAACTGGTCCGAAACTGGTGATTGTACTATTCCATCCTGAAACTCCAATGGTATTGGATTGGGGTTGTTCAAAATCGTTCTGGTAAACAATATTGCTTACCGTCAGGTCTTTAAAGCATGAGCCTGAAACCACCATTATCGTGATAAAAACGACCCAACGATTCAATTTTATATTGGTTTTAATCATAACTGATGGATCCATGTGTGGAACAGTGGTCAAAACTAACAAATCTTGCGGCTGGTTGACTCGATTTTAGATATTATTGCCTTATTCTGTGTTCGGATTGATGAAAACACAAGCTTTTAGGCGGCTATACTTATTACTTTCCTAAATTTGCGCCCATGCAGATTAGTCCTATTCAAGTGAATATTATTAACCGTTCTACCAATCCTTTGCCAGGATATGCCACCAATGGTTCATCGGGTATGGATATCAGGGCCCATCTGGAAGAGGCGGTTAGTCTGCTGCCTTTGGAAAGAACCCTTATCCCAACCGGTCTTTTTGTAGAGATACCGGAAGGGTATGAAATACAGGTGAGACCCCGAAGCGGTTTGGCGATCAAGCAGGGAATTACCTGTTTAAACACTCCAGGAACTATTGATGCAGATTATAGGGGTGAGATCAAAGTAATTTTAATTAACCTGTCGAATGAGCCACAAACCATTCAACATGGTGACAGGATAGCACAAATGGTATTACAGAAAGTGGAGAAAATAAACTGGCAAGCGGTTACTGATATTAATGAAACAGAGAGGGGTGCGGGGGGGTTTGGGCATACGGGGAAATAACTAAATTATTAACGCGTTGTGCTATTATTTTCATACACTCCTAGCGTTCTTTGCGTTTCCCTTGCGTTCTTTGCGATACAGCTGTTAATGGTACTTATATCTGCTGTAAACATAAGGCTTAGATAAATAATCAAGCCTTTAAAAGCGGTATCGCAAAGAACGCGATGAACCGCAATGATCGCAAAGGGTGAGTGTAAAAATGTGGCATAAACTGAGTGGCAGGGATTTTTCAAATGCACAACAACTTATTATGAAGTATTCTTTTCTTGTTTTTATCTTATTGTTATCTGTAGTATACTCCTGTAAAACAGTGAAGAAAACGCAGATAATTCAGGAAGCCATCACTAGAAAAGATACTGCGCCCACCATTATTATCAAAGAATCGCCCAAAGTAGATTCTGCAGCTATTGTGAAAGATATTCTTGGAAAAGTTGTGAAGCAAAAAATCAATTTTGCCACTTTCAATGCCAAGATCAAAGTATCTTATGAAAGTGCTGAGAATAGCGATACGTATACGGTTTACCTGAGTATGAAAAAAGACAGTGTAATTCTTATTAAAGTTACCGGCACTTTTTTAGGAATACCGGGTATTGGACTGGAAGCGAAAATAACCAAGGATAGTGTAGTGATTGTGCGCTTAGCGGGTGAGAAATATGTAATGAACCGCTCGATCAGTTATGTGCAGGATGTAACGGAAATCCCGTTTGATTTTTCTACTATACAGGATATTCTTATTGGGAACCCTGTTTTTATTGATAGCAATGTGGTTTCTTACCGGGCAGGTATCAATCAGTTATCGGTATTTATGGTGGGTGATGTGTTTAAACACCTGTTGACCCTGGATAATATCGATTTTAAGGCCTTGCATAGTAAATTGGATGATGTGAATATTCAGCGTAGCCGCACTTGTGATATTACTTTCAGTACTTATCAGCCATTGGGGCCCTATCGGTTTGCTACTTATCGTAAAATATCGGTTGCGGAGAAATC
>CAIYKV010000271.1 GCA_903926855.1 uncultured Bacteroidota bacterium
AAAAGAATCTGAAGCAACACTTGCCGGTATATTTTTCCTGGTAGTACCTATCCTGTTTTCTGTTTTTTGTGTTTTGAATTTTGAAAAAAATGGTGGATTTGACAGGTATGTTCAGGTAATGTCAGTTGGTGCCGTAGTGGTTCGGTTTATCGCTACCAAATGGATCAGTTCTATCGCTGCCGACCAAAACAGGAACACAACAAACTGGATGGCCTTCTCATTTTTCTTTCCTGCCATTTCTTTGATGGTGATTGGTCAAACCAAAAAACTTTTACAGGCAGAAATAACCAAACAAGCCGGTATTACATATAATGCCAAAGCCAGGTTTCAACGTTTTCTCCATATCCGTCATAACGAAGGTTTACAAATGGCTTCTTAATTTCCCCCCAATTATCTATGTATATGGTATCCCCTGTAAATGCTAGTATTTACAGGGGATTTTTATGTCAGTTTCCTATTCAATCCAATTATCCCATGATATGGTTAACTTTACGATTCACTATTTTCTTAGAATAGCACTATGCATCAGTTAAAGTTTGGAATGGCAATATGATTTTCTTAGAAGTATCAGGAATTGGGAAAACACTGACAGGAACAGCTATCCTAAAGGATATCAGCTTCCTGCAACAAAAAAACCAGCAACTGGCCATTACCGGCGAAACGGGTTCGGGGAAAACCAGTTTACTCAAAATCATGGCAGGTTTACTGCAACCCAATTCAGGGAAAGTACTTTTTGAAAATATTCCAGTAGCTGGACCAGATGACAAACTGATACCGGGTCATCCTGGCATTGCTTATTTATCGCAACAATATGAGTTAAGAAATAATTACCGGGTGGAGGAATTACTGGAATATGCCAGACAAATTCCTGATGAAGAAGCTCAGGCATTGTTCAAACTTTGCCGTATCAGCCATCTTGTAAAAAGGAAATCTGATCAGCTATCCGGTGGCGAAAGACAAAGAATTGCTTTGGCAAGATTATTGGTAGGGCTTCCCAGGCTATTATTATTGGATGAGCCTTTTTCGAACCTCGATCCGATTCATAAAAAATTATTAAAAGAAGTCATACAGGATCTGATCAAAACGAATGGGGTTACCTGTATTCTGACTTCTCATGAACCCGCAGATACACTTTCCTGGGCAGATCGGATACTAGTTTTAAAAGCTGGTCAAATCATACAGGATGGAACTCCTTATGAGATTTACCATCAGCCTGTAAATGAATATGTGGCCGGCTTATTTGGTAACTATTATTTATTGGATGCAGATGATATAAAGCTATTCACCGGCTTACCCGCCAGTAGAAATCATGGGGAAAAATTGTTTGTGAGGCCGGAGAATTTTTGTTTGGTTTCCCCTGAAAAGCAATCTGTATCCGCAACCATCACAAAGCTGATTTTTTGGGGTACTTATTATGAAGCGGTTATTCAGTTACCCCACAAATCTATTTCAGTTAAAACAATGGATGCACATTTACAGGAAGGCGATTTGGTCAATATCTCTTTATCACTTGAAGCTACCTGGTATCTCTAAACGGCGAATTCCTCTATAACCTTGATTACCCTACCTGTTTTTTGTACATTCGTCCAAAACCCGAACCCATCATTATGGATGTAAAAATGGAAGATAGCTGGAAACAGGTATTGGGGCATGAATTTTCCAAACCCTATTTTTTACAGATTGTTGCACATTTAAAAACAGAGAAAGCTTCGGGTGCTACCATATATCCGCCCGGCTCCTTGCTGTTTAATGCGTTTAACAAAACACCCTTCGATAAATTGAAAGTGGTGATTCTTGGTCAGGATCCATACCATGGACCCGGTCAGGCACATGGCTTGAGTTTTTCTGTGCCGGAGGGTATTCCCGCACCACCTTCCCTGGGTAATATTTATAAAGAATTGAATAAAGACCTGGGTATGGTCATCCCCAAAACAGGGAACCTCACAAAGTGGGCTGAGCAGGGTGTATTATTATTGAATGCCGTATTGAGTGTTCGTGCCAATGAGCCGGCAAGTCATTCAAAAATTGGATGGATGGATTTTACAGATGCCGTGATTCGCAAAATATCGGAGGAGAAAAAGGGGATTGTATTTTTATTATGGGGAAGATTTGCACAAGAAAAGCAAGTATTGATTGATGAAACAAGACACTATGTTTTAAAAGCAGCGCACCCCTCTCCTTTTAGTGCGGATAAAGGTTTTTTTGGATGCAGGCATTTTAGCAAAACCAATGAGTTGTTGGTTAAACAGGGGCACAGTCCCATTAACTGGAACCCGGTGGTTAACCTCGAAAATTAGACATTCACAAAACAAGCAATCGGAATGAATAGCAAGCCTGACGGTATACAAAAAAAATCAACAAACCCGTTTATTGAGGTATTTGGCCGTATTTGGGCAATCTGGGGTTTATTATGTTTTATCAGCACCCTGTTTATTGCCATTTTGTTTTATTCACCTTGCTTTTTTCTGAATGATCCTGCAAAAGCGCGATGGCATAGAAAAGTATCCAGGGTTTGGATGATTATTTATTTGAATCTGATTGGCTGTCCATTAAAAGTAAAAGGAAAGGAAAATTTTAAAGAAGGCACCAATTATATAGTTGTTTGTAATCACAATAGCCTGATGGATGTGCCCGTGAGCACCCCATTTATGCCCCGGGCCAATAAAACCATTGCTAAGAAAACATTTACCAAAGTGCCCATATTTGGTTGGGTATATGGATTTGGCAGCGTTTTGGTGGATAGAAACAGTGATGAAAGCCGTCGAAAAAGTTATGATGAGATGAAAAGAATGCTGGCAATCGGTCTGGATATGGTGATCTATCCTGAAGGCACCCGCAACAGAACAACTGACCCGTTAAAGAAATTTTATGATGGTGCATTCCGTTTGTCGGAAGATACCGGTAAACCTATACTTCCTGCCATACTCTTTCATACCAAAAAAGTATTACCGGCAAATAAGTTCTTTTTTATGATACCCCATAGATTAGAAATGCATTTTTTGCCAGCGGTAAGTCCGGATAACTTAACCACCAAAGAACTGAAAGAAAAGATTTTTCAAATTATGTGGGACTATTACCTGGCGCATGATCATCAATAATTAGAAAAAGTTCTGCTTCGGTTAATCTTAAGATCACGCAAAATGCCTGATTTGGGGTTAATGGTAATATTGAAGGATCGATACAATCCGATAGGTGTCACATTAATGGCCATTTGCCAGCAGTGCATTTCACGGGTAATAAACATGCTTAATTGATTAATAGTGCCGGTGGTTACATCATAATAGCCGGTACCTCCCAGTTTCCATTTTTCAGTCAGACTAAAATCACCATTGAAATTCAGGTTTGAATTGGTTTGTGTGGTAAATCCGCTAAAATCTGTTTTTAATAACCGGGTAAAACTCAAAGAATAAGACAATGTAAGGTTCCAGGGGATATTGAAATCCGTAAATTCAGCCGGATTAGATCTTACAAATTGCAATTGTCTTTGCTGTTCATCAGGTGTCATAAAAGGATCATTGGGTATTTTCCGGGTTGCATCATCCTTCCCATCCTTGGACTTGCTTCTGAAGGACGTGGAGAATGCCAGATTTCCGCCGGTAATTCTTCCAAATTTCAAATGAGTTGGGTCCCATAATATTCTATTTATCCGATAACCCTTGCTATCGATTTGGTAAGGATCCAGATTTGCAGAAGCGGATATATTCAATTTTTCAAATAAAGTGCTACGTGCATAAATTGAAAAATTACCCAGGGCAAAACTATCTGCCAGCAAATTATACGAAGAATTAAATCCAAACCCATCCAGTAGTTTTATCTTTTTCTCATTTTTCTTTGTTTTATCCGTATCAGCCGCACTGCTGGTGTCTTTTTTGTTTCGGACTTTCATTTCCAGCAGGTTATCAACGCCAAAGCTGATACCACCGAAAGCACCTTCAGAAAAGGAACTGATGATACCTCCATCATACTGAGAAAACCGAAGTTTTGTTCCAAGCGTGTCAACCTGTGTACTATAATGATATTTCGCGCCAAAATCCGGCTGATAACTAATGGCAATACTCGGACGTATTTCATGACGTATGGCAACAACACTACTGTTTTCGGGGAATTTATACGTCCCGAATACCCGGGTATTGAACCCCACTCCAAAACTCATTTGTCTTGCCGTATAAAACCCTTTTTGATAAGCAGTATCTACTTTTTTATTGGTAGAATCCCAACTCAGGAATTGTTTTTTCCCATACCAGCGTTCCTGATAGGAAATGCTGGGAGCCACGGTAACAGGCCCCAGAGAAGGCAGGGAAAGTGTGATGGGTATATTATGTTGTGCTCCCCATTGAGCGGTATCCAGCAATCTTTTAAAATTAAATGCTGTATCATAAAAAGATAACTGGTTTTGAAAATTGCCACTATAGCCAATCCCGATTTTTTCGTACCATTTTCCTGAACCTACCTGGTCTTTCTTTTGAAAAGGATATAGGGTAACCACATTGAAATTAACCGTAGGCAGACTCATATTTACCAAACGTAGATTACTGTTCGAGTTATGATTCAGGTTGATTGACAGGTTGTATTTACCTGTCCAATCCTTGGTATAATTGATAGAGGAACTTAACTGGTTCTGGTAGTTTTGAAATGGGTTGTTCAGCAATGATTGGTTAAAACGGGTACTTCCAAAATTTACATTCGCTGAAAAATTCGTACCCGGACGCGCTCGGTTGTCGCTGTTATGGCTCCAGACAACCATATAAGAGCGTGTTGTATTGTATTCA
>CAIYKV010000272.1 GCA_903926855.1 uncultured Bacteroidota bacterium
AAACTAAAATCTTTGAATTTCAAAGCCAGCATAGGAAGCGTTGAAATCATCAGGTAACTGGATATCAGCACCGCCCCATACCAAAACCATTTATTCAATAATAACTGTGCTACCCAGTTTTGAGAAGTATACCAATAGATTAAAGGAAAGGATGCAAATAGCAAACCAACGGCAGGTATGGGTACTCCCTTGAAACCCGTGCTCTGTCCAGGATCTGTATTAAACCTGGCCAAACGGAATGCCCCCGCACAGGGAAGAATAAACGCAGGTAATAACCAGAAGAATCCGGTATCCAGTCCATCTGCCTGCTGGGCAAAGCTTAACCGCAAAAACTGATAGGCAATCAAACCCGGTGCGACTCCGAAACTGACTACATCTGCCAGTGAATCCAATTGTTTTCCCATTTCTGAAGGAACTTTCAGCAGCCTGGCTACAAACCCGTCTAAAAAATCGATGATGGCCGAAAGAAATATAAACAAACCCGCATATCCTATCCGCTCGGGTAATGCTACCAGGTTATCTCCATTACTGTCTGAAGAAAGTGTGATACCCGGCTGCATAATCAGTACAATGGCGATACAACCAAAGAATAGATTCAAAAGCGTAAAAATATTCGGTATCTGTTTCATAAATAAATTAAATAATAATCAATCACCCATCAGACTATTCCTCTGCAAATGGCTATTTTCTTTTCATCAAAGCTTCAATCTCTTCTACAGTAATGGGAATATTTTTCATTAAATCAATATTACCATTTCTGGTGATCCAGAAATTGTTTTCAATGCGAACACCCATTTTTTCTTCTTCTATATAAATTCCTGGTTCAATGGTAAATAACATTCCCGCTTTGATAGGTTCCGTACGCGTTCCCAGGTCATGCACATCGAGCCCTAAATGATGCGAAATTCCATGATACAGGTATTTTCGATAAGCCCGGTTTTCCGGATCTTCATTCTTTACTTCTGATTTACGCAGCAACCCAATTTTCAGGAATTGTTGTGTGGCTTCTTCTCCTACTTTTTCTGTATAATCAGTAATGGTAATCCCCGGCTTTAAAATACTTTTCGCATAATTATGTAAATGTAAACAGGCATTATAGACCGTTTTCTGTCTTCTCCCAAATTGACCATTTACCGGAACGGTTCTGGTAAGATCTGCACAATATCCACCGTATTCAGCGCCGAAATCCATCAATATCAAATCTCCATCCTTACATTCAGAATTATTGGATATATAATGAAGGGTACGGGCATTATCGCCACTGGCAATAATGCTGTTGTAAGCCGGACCCGTTGCCCTTTGTAATAAAAAATCGTGAAATATTTCGGCTTCAATTTCATATTCATTCACACCCGGCTTTATAAAAGTTAAGAGGCGGCGAAAAGTATGTTCTGTTATATCGATGGCTTTCTGCACCACTTCTATTTCTTCCTTTGTTTTAATACTCCGCAACTCTTTCATGATCTTTGCGGCCCTTTGGTAATTATGCAAAGGATAAGCAGCTTTTATTTCATCAGCAAAACGATATTGCCTGCTACGAATAGGAGATGCTTTTCTATCGTTTTCATTGGTATCGAGGTAAATCGTGTCTGACAAGTGTATCCAGGTTTGCAGCAAAGCATCAATACTATCCGCCCATACAACCGTGCTCATTCCGGAAATAGCAAAAGCTTCTTTTACACGTAGTCTTTTCCCATCCCATTTTTCTTTCAATTCGTTGGGTCTTACCAATACCAGTACTTCCCGGTATTTGGGATCTGGACAATCCGGAAACAGGATCACCATGGAGTCTTCCTGCGTAATGCCGCTTAGCCAAAAAAGATTACTATTCTGTTTGAAAGTATGAATGATGGGTCTTGTAACCAGTTATGT
>CAIYKV010000273.1 GCA_903926855.1 uncultured Bacteroidota bacterium
CAAGAAACTAATCGATTATGTCGAAAGTACGTATCAAACAGGTAGCACCATTTGTACTATTGATTCTGGTAGCCATCGCTGCTATTTTCACACCTTCCTTTCCGAATTTTACAGATGGTGGTAAGTATAGTAGTGCTGATATTGCCTGGATACTTGTAGCAACAGCCCTAGTTTTTTTAATGACACCGGGGCTTGCCTTTTTTTACGGTGGAATGGTTCACAGGAAAAACGTGATTTCTACCATGATCAAAAGCGTGGTAGCTGCCGGAGTTGTTAGTATTTTATGGATACTTATCGGGTATAGCCTTTGTTTTGGCCCAACCATTGGCGGTTTTATTGGTAATCCACTAACCCACCTTTTTTTCAAGGGCGTGAATTCAGGTGCACCCTGGAGTCTGGCTCCTACTATCCCACTCGGTTTATTTGCACTGTTTCAACTGATGTTCGCAATCATTACCCCCGGTCTGGTGGTTGGTGCAGTAGCAGAGCGTATTCGTTTTACTTCCTATATCCTGTTCATTGCCCTTTTTAGTCTTTTGGTGTATGCGCCCATTGCTCACTGGACCTGGCATCCTGAAGGTTTCTTATTTAAAATGGGAGTACTCGATTTCGCAGGTGGAACCGTAGTGCATATTTCTGCCGGATGTGCTGCATTGGCTGGTGCACTTGTTCTGAAACAAAGAAAATCTCATCTGGAAAATAAAGAGATCCCTCCTGCTAATATCCCTTATGTATTGATCGGAACGGGTTTATTATGGTTTGGATGGTTCGGGTTCAATGCAGGTTCTGCTTTAAGTGCGAATGCATTGGCAGTATCTGCTTTTGGTACTACCAATACAGCTGCTGCTGCCGCAGGTTTATCCTGGATGTTCTTTGATGTGGTTCGTGGCAAAAAACCTTCGGTACTCGGGTTTTGTATTGGAGCTGTAGTAGGTCTGGTTGCGATAACACCTGCAGCTGGGTATGTAGCATTACCCCAAAGTATTTTTATTGGCGTTGTAGCAGCTATCATCTCTAATCTGGCTGTTTATTATAAAGGCAAATCCTCTTTAGATGATACTTTGGATGTATTCCCTTGTCATGGTATTGGCGGCATGGTAGGTATGCTGATGACCGGCATATTTGCTACCAAATCAGTCAATAGTGGCGGAGCGGACGGATTATTCTATGGCAATGCTTCTTTTTTCCTGATTCAGGTAAAAGCACTGCTCATAGTAGTGGCTTATAGTTTTACGGTTTCTTTCCTGATCTTCAAATTTATCAACTTTATTTTGCCTTTGCGGGTTAGTCAGGAAGAAGAGGAACTGGGACTTGACGCCTCCCAGCACAATGAAAAATACGGAAGAACTCCACAGGTTTTATAAAAAAATGAGGTACAGTCATTTCGCGAACTTCTGACCAAGTTTGCTGGCTGTACCCCTTATGGTTCGTGATAAACCGTTACAAAAATAAACGCTTTGCATCATAAAAGACTTAAATTATCCTGCAAAGCGTTTATTGTATTAATTTCTTAAACCGCATTCCAATACAGTTAGGTTTTATTATTCTCCCTAATTAATCATTACCTGTTATCAATTATTAATTAATTTTCCAGCTTAAGTTGGAGAAATGAAATTGCTGATCAAACCGATTCAATTCATCTATTGTATCTATGCCCTCATCACATTCATATTGGTAATGCTCTTGGTATTTCCCTTTGTGATTATATCCCTGCTTTGGGGTGATATTACCGGAGGCAATATGATCTACCAACTATGCAGGCTTTGGGCAAGTATCTGGTACTTGTTAATAGGGGTCCGTCATAAAGAAATCTACGAATTTCCGCACGACAGAACACGTCAATATATTTTTGTAGCCAACCATATTTCTTATATGGATATTCCCCCAGTGGTATTAATTGCTCACCAACCGGTTCGGATATTGGGGAAATATGAAATGGTTAAGATTCCGGTATTCGGTTGGATCTACCGGGCAGCGGTAATACTGGTTGACCGAAGGAATTCTGAAACAAGGGCAAGAAGTGTTCGTGCATTGAAATCGGCCCTTAGAAATAATATCTCCATATTTATTTTCCCGGAAGGCACATTTAATGAAACAAAACAGCCCCTTAAAGAGTTTTATGACGGTGCATTCCGAATTGCTATTGAAACGGAAACCCCTATAAAACCGATTATCCTGGCTGATACACACGACCGCCTACATTATAAAGGCATTTTCGAATTGACACCCGGCGTTAACCGGGTGATTTATCTGGAAGAAGTACCGGTAAAAGGACTTACCCTGGACGATATACCGACACTGAAACAACAAGTATATAGGCAGATGGAGTCGGCCTTACAACGCTATCGGAACTATCCTTCCGCTTAAAGCTTATTTTTGAGTAAATTATCAGCTTGTACGTAGAAGTTATTATACCATTAGCCCTTCCCAAAAATTATACATGGGCAGTACCGGTTCATTTTCAGGGATCCGTGCAACCCGGTGTGCGTGTTGAAGTCGTATTGGGAAAGAATAAGCGGTATGCCGGTATTGTGAAACAGATTCTATATACAAAACCTGAATCTTTTACCCCGAAAGATATCCTGAATGTATTGGACCAGGAGCCTTTGCTTCACCCATATCAATTTAAATTATGGGAGTGGATAGCGGATTATTATATGTGTACCGAAGGAGAAGTTATGCAGGCGGCCATTCCTGCAAATCTCAAACTGTCTAGTGAAAGTATCCTGATATGGAACGATGAAAGAAGCCTGGACTTCAGCGATTTGTCGGACACAGAATACCTGGTGGCAGAAGCTTTGGAATTAAAGAAAGAGTTACGCTTAGTGGAAGTGCAACAAATCTTAGATGTGATGAATGTTTACCCGGTAGTTAAAAAACTGATCGAAAAAGGTATTTGTTATATTTGGGAGGAGTTAAAAAATAAATACAAGGCAAAAACAGAAAGTTTCATCACCCTCAACCCCATCTATCGTGACGAAGAGAAACTGGCTGATCTTTTGAACAACTGGAGTAAAGCACCCAAGCAAATGGAATTGCTTTTATCCTATCTACACCTGGTAAGGGCTGAAGGAGAAGTTACGCAACCGGAATTACTGAAAAAATCAAATGCATCAGCAGCCCAACTGAAAGGTTTGGTCGATAAACAGATACTACTTGTTGAAAAAAGGGCTACCGATCGGATTCAGGCATTACCCAGAAATATCCAGATTGATTTTACTTTATCAAGTGCTCAGGTAACCGCATTTTCAGAGATAAAAGAACGTATTACCGAGAAACCGGTATGTCTGTTACATGGGGTAACCGCAAGCGGGAAAACAGAAATTTATACAAAATTGATTGAAGAGTATCTGCTACAGGGTAAGCAGGTTTTATATATGCTTCCTGAAATTGCACTTACTTCACAGATCATCCGCAGGCTGCAAAAACATTTTGGGGGATATATTGCTATCTATCACTCCAAGTTTAATGCAAATGAAAGGGTTGAAATCTGGAACAAGGTAAAAACCGGTGAAACAAAAATAATTCTCGGCGCCAGGTCTTCCTTATTATTGCCATTTAATAACCTGGGCTTAGTTATCGTTGATGAGGAACATGATGCTTCTTATAAACAGCAAGACCCTGCCCCTCGATATCATGCGAGGGACACTGCCATCTATTATGCATCCTTATTCAATGCCAAAGTTGTATTAGGAAGTGCTACCCCCTCGGTAGAAAGTTATTTTAATTGCTACCAACATAAATACGGATTGGTTCGTTTAACCGAAAGATTTGGGGAAGCTGAACTGCCGGAAATACTGTTGATCGATTTAAAAAAAGTACCGGCTAAAGAGAAAGGTAAAATAGCATTGACACCTGCACTCCTGGAATCAATTGATCAGTCATTGAAGGAAAATAAACAGGTAATCCTTTTTCAGAATCGCCGCGGCTATTCGCCTTATCTGATCTGTGATATCTGTGGATGGATCCCCCATTGCCAGCAATGCGATGTTACCCTTACTTATCATAAAGCAAAACACCAGTTAACCTGTCATTATTGCGGAACAGCGTATCCAGTAATTAATACCTGCGCAGCCTGTGGCAATCATCGGTTTTCTCAAAAGAATTTTGGCACCGAGAAAATTGAGGAGATGGTAGCGGAAGCATTTCCTGAAGCAAAGATTGCCAGAATGGATTATGACAGTGTGAAAGGGAAAAATGAACATGATGCACTAATCAAACTCTTTGAGCAAAGAAGGATTGATATATTGGTAGGCACGCAAATGGTGGTAAAGGGACTGGACTTTGATCATGTTAACCTGGTTGGAATTATTGATGCAGACGGCATTCTGAACTTTGCTGATTTCAGGGTAAATGAACGGGCATTTCAATTAATGGAACAGGTAAGCGGGCGGGCGGGCCGAAAAGATGGAAATGGCAAAGTATTGATTCAGGTAACCAATATTCACCACCCGGTTTTACAATTTGTAAAGGAGCACGATTTTACCAGGTTATATGATTTTGAAATACAGAATCGAAAACAGTTCGATTATCCTCCTTTCTCCAGGCTGATCCAGATAATTTGTAAACACAAGGAAAAGCATATTGCAGAAGAATCGGCAAATATTATGATGCACGGCTTGAAAGCCAATTTTGGAGAACTATGTAATGGCCCTGCGCAACCACTGGTTGACAGGGTAAGAAACCAATACCTATGGGAAATCCTGATTAAGCTGCCAAAGGATGCCCGAAAGATTGAACAATGTAAAAAAGAGATTTGGCAGCAAATAAGTATTATCCAATCCAATAAAAGGTATCGAAGTGTTACAATTTTGCCTGATGTAGATCCGGTTTAATGAACTGTATTCAAGTTGCATGAAGATTCAGAAAAATATATCGTTGAAACCTTATACCAGTTTCGGAATTGATGCCAAAGCCGCATTTTTTGCGGGCTTTACTTCATTAACAGAACTGGAAGAGTTAGTTGATTATACAAAATCCCCTTTGCTGATATTAGGCGGTGGCAGTAATCTTTTGTTTACACAGGATTTTCAAGGTTTGGTAGCCCGGAATGAAATAAAAGGGATTCAGTTAATTAAGGAAGATGAGGATTCCTATTATGTAAATGCCGCAGGAGGCGAAAACTGGCATCGTTTTGTTTTGTACTGTTTGGAGAATAATTTTTTTGGTCTGGAAAATCTTAGCCTGATACCTGGAAATGTGGGTGCTTCTCCTATGCAGAATATTGGGGCTTACGGAGTAGAAATAAAAGATGTTTTTGATTCTTTGGAAGCCTATCATTTAACAGATAAAATAATCCATCGGTTTGAAGCCAAAGATTGTGAATTCGGGTACCGGGAAAGTGTTTTTAAAAATAAATTCAGAAATCAGTTTGTGATTCTCAATGTCACATTTCGGTTAAAGAAGAAGTCAGATTTACATATTGCTTATGGTGCCATAGAACAGGAACTGGCTAAAATGCATTTAAAAGATATCACAGCGAGGAGCATTTCAGAAGCCATTATACGTATCCGAACCAGCAAACTGCCAGACCCAGCTGTATTAGGAAATGCGGGAAGTTTTTTTAAGAACCCGGTTATTTCAAATCAATTATTCGAGAAAATACATGCGCAGTATCCTGATATGCCCGGCTTTGCATTGCAAAACGGACAAATCAAAACAGCTGCAGGATGGTTGATAGAACAATGCGGGTGGAAAGGGTATCGAAAAGGAGATGCAGGTTGCTATGAAAAACAGGCTTTGGTATTGGTTAATTATGGGAAAGCCAAAGGAAAAGAAATCAATGAACTGGCTGGCTCAATCATTGAATCAGTAGCAAAAAAGTTCAATATTCACCTGGAGAGAGAAGTCAATATTATCTAAAATAAGACTGGTATACAAAACAAAAGGGCCATCATAATGATGACCCTTTTCTTACTAATCCGATGATTTTATAGACTAATACTAGTATTTCAGTTTCAATTCCACACGTCTGTTCAGGTTACGACCTTCCGCAGTTTTATTATCAGCAACCGGTTTGGTTGATCCATATCCTTCAGCAGTTAATCTGGAGCCATCTACCCCACCTTTGGTAGTAAGGTATTCGAATACAGCTTTTGCTCTTTTTTGACTTAATAGAAGATTAGCATTTTCAGCACCGGTATTATCGGTATTTCCTTCAATATCCAATTTCAGCGAAGTATCTTCTTTAAGGATTGCAGAAACATCATTCAATGGTTTGAAAGAAGCAGGTAATAATTTATCACTTCCTGTTGCAAAGAGGATACTCTTGGCACTCGCAGCCACTTTCTTTACAACTTCTGCCTTAACTACTGGACAACCGAAGTTTTCTTTCACACCTGGCACATCCGGACACTTATCTTCTTCATCATTGATACCATCGCCATCTCTGTCAGGAATAGGGCAACCCTGGTAACGGGCAACACCTGGAACGGTAGGACATTTATCATGTTCATCATCAATACCATCTCCATCTGTATCAGGCACCGGACAACCCTGGTATTTAGCCACACCTTTCACATTGGGGCATTTATCATTTTCGTCGTTGATACCATCTCCATCGGTATCAGGAATTGGGCAACCATCGTATTTAGCCACACCTGGAACAGTAGGACATTTATCCTTGCTATCTACGATACCATCACCATCTGTGTCTTTTTCCACAACTGGCGGTGCAGGAGGAGGCGGAGTTGCCACCAAAGCGGTTGGCTCTTTTCTGTCAGCTATAGGAGATCCAATACCAATTGAGTAATTAAAATGACTGATAGCCAGGTCGGAAACTTTAATATTATAACCAAACATGGTATGTATAAAAGTCCCTTCTCCCAGTCCGATCTGTAAACCCATTCCTGTTGGAATATACGCTGCAAAATAGGTTCCTGAATACATAGAAGCACCTAAGCCAGCATACAGATAAGGTACTATTATATGATCGTCAGTTAGTAATTTGAAATCCAGGCCACCTGCTAATTCCAGCAAGAATTTGTTATCAGTGGATGGTGCAACACCAGAACCAGATGCAAATGGGTATTTGGTGAAAGTGCCATTCAAGGAACCCACAAAATCGATTTTATCTGTAATACCTTCGTAGTAATTCAGACTAAGTCCGGGAGCCATATTGGCTACTTTGGTCCACTGTTTATTACTGATTACACTTGAAAGAGACGAATTACTGATTAAAGCCTGGGTATACATATCCTTCAGGAAGAAAGCCACTTCAAGTGAAGGTTTTTTCTTCTTAGTGTTCATTTTTTGGGCAAAAGAACCAGCCGTCATACCAATAGCAACAAGACAAATGAGAAATTTCTTCATAATATTTTTTTGTTAATTAATGCAAAAGTACTCTCAGATTTTGATTTTTTAAAATTATAATGATCTAATTGATATAGCTATTTAACTACTCTAAAATCCCTTTCTCAGCCAGTTCTACCCTGACTTTTGAAAGTCCATTTTTATTCAAACCAAGTTTTTTAGCCACTGCACTACTTACATCTATAATTTTTCCTTTCTTCTTCCTATTATGATGCAATTGGCCGTTAATTCGCAGTATAACCGACTTATTATTTTTTATATTGGTAATCCGAACCTGGCTATTTAAGACAAACTCATCACAGGCTGCGGATAATTTGCTACTCCGAAATTTTTCACCAGTAGCAGTTTTCTTTCCATCCATATCCTCACCCAATACCCCCGCCAATCCAATTACTGATTTTGCTTTAACAGTTTCTTCTTTTTTATTACTCACTTCATATAATGCTGTGTCTTTTAATTTAATTGAGTCTTCTATTTTAATTGATAACGAATCATTTATTTCAATTGGATTTGATTTTATGATTTCGATGGTTTCCACCCTCACCCGGGTTAATCCTCTACTTATAAAATCCAATTCATTTGCTGCAACCCGGCTCAAATCAACTACCCTTCCCTTCCGCATCATTCTTGGGTGCATGCGGTCATTGATGCGAACGATCACAGTCTTTTTATTTAACAGATTGGTTACCAAAACCCAGGTATTCAATTTGAGATTATTGCTTGCGGCAGTTGCCTTGCTGTTTTTGAATATCTCACCAGTCGAGGTTTTGGTTCCGTCCAGGTTGGCACTATAAAAACTGGCAATCCCACTAATCAGCTTTCCTGTTTTCCTAAAACTAACTGGTGTTTTATTGCCGGATTTTATCAATGAGTCTTTATAAATATTATTTGTATCAGAAATAACGCTATCTGCTGATTTTAAATTAGTTATAAAAACTTGTTGTATATTAATTTTATAAGTTAGTTTAGTATTAAACACAAGTGTTTTAGCAGCAGCCCTGCTTAATTCTATAACCACACCGCTTTTCACTGCAGAAGCACTCATCCTGTCATTGATACGAACGATCACCTGCTTGTGATTCCGGCTATTGGCAACCCGAACCCATGAATTGAGTTTAAAATGATTACTGGCAGCTGTAAGACTATCATTTGAAAAAGTCTCGCCGTTGGCAGTCTTGCCTCCCTCTAATTTTGTACTGTAAATACCCGCTATCCCTGAAATAGGTTTCCCTTTATCTTTATATGTTAACTGGGCTGGCGATAACCGAAGTGTTTCAGCACTTTTTAGAAATAAGCTATCCTTTTGGGCATGGGCAAACCAAGCTATTGCCGTAAAGATTATCAGGAATATGCTTTTTTTGATCATAAATAGATAATTTGAAGCTTATTCAAGCCAGGCCGGAAGAGTAAAATAGGAAAAGCACTTGTATAAAGCTTGCTTTTACACTTATTTTTCAAAATAATCCGACGCCCTG
>CAIYKV010000274.1 GCA_903926855.1 uncultured Bacteroidota bacterium
GTCAACCCGAATCAACCACCAGTCCCCAAAAAGATACCACGATCGTTATTAAAGCGGATACCGTACCCAGTATCCGAAAAAATGTTACAGAAAGTCCGGTAGCAACATATAGCGAACCGGTACCCGACCCGTTAAACGACTGGCATTTTGCGGTTTCCATATATGAAACCAAAAAAACATTCGAATACAAAATCAGGGTACAATACAAGGAATTACGCATCACAGATCCACTGTCCATCCCCGATTTTGGAACAATGCCCCAGGTATCGATCCACAAAGGAAAAGATCCCTTATCCTGCATTGTCGGCTTCCTCGATAAAAAGGGCCAGTTCAAAGAATATAAACTGGTAAGAATCAAAGGTGATCAGCTAAAAATCACTACTATCAATAACTATTATATCGCCAGCTATAAAACAAAGCAATAGAATAGATGGAACATTGGGTCATTGGCTATTAGGTCGTTGGCTTTTGGCTTTTGGGGTTGAAAATTGCAAGTCTGGGTTAATAAACATTCATCCCCCTAATCTAATGAACCAAAAGCCAATAGCCAATGGCCAACAACCTATTTAATGCCTTCCCCCCTTAACAAAAATTTAGTTTTTCCGAATAAAATCCTTTTGTAAATTGCTTACGAACAAAATCGTAGAAATGGCAAATGCAAAGATTCTTAGGCCTACAGAGAGTGAACTGGAGATACTCAGGGTTTTATGGGATAAGGGACATGCAACAGTAAGAGAAGTGCATGAAATATTGTGTGAGCATAAAGATGCAGGCTATACTACTACCTTAAAATTAATGCAGATCATGTTTGAGAAAGGGATTGTGAAACGTGATGATAGCAGCAAGACCCATATTTACCGAGCAAATATTACCCGTGAAAACACACAGCAACAATTTGTTGGAAAAATGATTCACTCCTTATTTGGTGGGTCATCTACACAATTGGTTATGCAGGCATTGGGTAATCATGTGCCCAACCAGGAGGAGTTAGCTGAAATTCAGAAATTATTGGATAACCTGAAAAAACAATAAGCCATGCAGGGGCTTTTTCAATCAGCTTTTTTCCATGCACTTGGCTATGCGATTATAAATAGCCTATGGCAAACGGCTATTGTATGGTTATTATATCTACTCATTTCCCATACACTAACTTTAGCTGCTACAGTAAAATACAGGATGGCTGTTTTTGCACAGCTGCTTTGCTTTGCCTGGTTCTGGATCACACTTATTTTTTACGGGAATCAATCCCTGCATTTCAATACCCTTACCTACTCTGATCAGTTCAGTCAGACCAATACAATGGGTACTGTTATTGCAAAACAGCTGGTTGACTGGCTGTTAAAAGCAGAACAGGTGTTCCCTTATATATCCCTTGCCTATTTACTGGTATTATCCGTAATGGTTGTCAGATTCATGACAGCTTACCGGCATACGCAAATGATTCGTCAATCCGGATTGGTAAAGATGCCGGTTGAATGGAGAATATTCATCAGCAGATTATCTGTTCAATTTTCTCTCAAACGGGAAGTCAGAATTTTCTTATCAGAAAAAATACGGACCCCATTAACCATCGGTTTTTTAAAACCGGTTATCCTGATCCCTATTGCCAGTATCAATCATTTAACCACAGAACAACTGGAAGCCGTTTTATTGCATGAAATGGCACATATTAAACGATTCGATTACCTGGTAAACCTGTTGGTTTCTCTTGTTGAACTGAGTTTATTCTTTACTCCATTCGTTCACTTGATTAGTCGTCATATACAAAAAGAAAGAGAAAACAGCTGTGATGATTGGGTTTTACAATATCAATACAAAGCAGATAATTATGCAGAAGCTTTGTTACGATTAGCTTGTATACAAAATACTCCTGCATTTGCCATGACCGCCTCCGGAAGAAAAAAAGAATTGTTATCCCGTATTCAAAGAATGAAGGGCCAAAAAGAAAATCGGTTGAGTTGTAGAAAATGCATGCTTGGTTTTGGTTTGATAGCCCTGGTTTTGGGCAGCTTTGTCTGGTTAGATTCTTCGGTAAAAAACAATCTGCCTGAAAACGCGAATGTCCCCTTTTCTAAAACCAATCTTACACGGCCGCTAACCAAACACCCATTTCTTATATCGAATAGAATAATGCCCGGCACACTTGCTTTGCAACCCACCATTTCACTCGCTTTTCTGCAAGAGCCTGCTATGTCTAAACAAGTATTCCTACCCGATATAAAAATATTTGTACCAAAAGCGGAAAATAAAGCGGTTCTTAAGAATGACCCGGTTTTACCTGATAAACGCATTCTTGTGAATTACCAGGCATTGAAAAAAAATAGTCCTGCCCAACTCATTCCTTTGAAGATAGTAGCCCTGACAACGAAAAGTACCAGTAAGCAGCATGAGCAAATCATGCCTCCACCAATACCCGTTCTTCAGACTGAAGTGTTGCCGAATTTGATAGAGAGTGTATCGATTGATGACCAGGACATGGCGCTTACTGTAAATAACACCTATGATTTGCTTAAAAAAATGGATTTGGAAAAATTTATTGCAGATATCATCCACTATGGTCATCTAGATGATCAGGCAAAAGCAATGATTTTGAATCAACTTAAAAAAATACAATTAACCCCCAAAGAAAAAGATTTATTGATCAGAGAAGTAAAGGCAAAACAAATAATTCGCAAACTTACCCATATTGAACATTCGGGAAATCGAATCAATGTTTCCTTATCTGATTCAGATATTTTGGTAATGACCCCTGATAATGACTTAAATGAAGTGGAAAATAAACGCGTTATCCAGATTAAATTGGCCGTACTGAAACAATTGAATCTCCTGAATATAAAATTACTCCCTATCGGGACATATCTCAGAAAAAATGAAAATGGAGAGATCCTAATCGATCAGCAATAATTGATTTTTACTTCCTTTTACATATTACCAAAGATTTCTTGGACACCAATCACCGAATTTATTTCCCAGTAAAAATCCGATCAGGATTTCATGTGTACCCCTGCTTACCGTATTCAGGGCGGAAGTTTGAAAATCGTAGGAATAACCAATATTGATATTGTTATTGATGTTTAAGCCAATAATCGCAGCATATCCATCCTGGTATCGATAAGAAGCCCCGGCCCAGATCAGATCCTGGTATTGAAACTTAGCATTTATATCAAACCCGGCAGGTAATGGACTGATATACCTTAATAAAATGGAAGGCAGAAAACTGATATCATCAGACAACTGCATTCGATATCCGGCACTCAGGAACATATGAGGCAATAATTTTCCTTGTTGCAAACCCACTACATTATTTGAAAAACTCAATTGTTCAGGAATGATCTGCTGTGCGGCAATCCCAAGAAAATAATCCCTCGAATAAAGCCATAATCCGGCACTGATATCCGGTTTGATTTTATTAATCAGTCCGCTTCCCGCAACAGCCGGGTCAACACTAACTGTTCCAAAATTAAGTTTGCTGGCATCCAGACTCATATTCGTAAAGCCGGCAGAAATACCGCCGGATAAAGTGGTTCTTGGAGACAATGCCATATGATAGGCATAGGTTCCATAGGCTGCAAAACGATTTAAAGGCCCTGTCCTATCATTCAATATAGTGAACCCAACACCCTGGTGTGATTCTGGTGCCGTATAATCACGCCAGTATGCTTCCCCTCTTGGGTTTTGCCCATCCGCATGAAAACTGGTAGCCGTTTCTCTTTCATAATCACTTTTATGCAATGGCCCCTGAATGGTTAAATAAGTAGTAACCGGAGCATCTTGTAACCCTACCCATTGCATGCGGTGACTGGCTTTTACATCCCAATAGTTTTCAATACCCGCCACTGCAGGATTGATGATATAGTTGTTCAGAATATATTGCGTATAATATGGCCGCTGCTGCGCTGATATAGATGCAGAAAAAAATATTGCCACTAAAAAAAGAGCCGGCCATTTCCTATTCATAACTATTTAATAATGGATACCGACCCACTGATGGTCTGTCGCCCATTTTTTGGATTTATGATATAATAATACGTCCCAATGGGCAATGCATTCCCCTGATAAGTTCCATCCCATTCTTTGTTATAACCCACCGATGAAAACACTATCTGCCCAAATCGATTAAACACCTGCACTGTTGCTCCGGGATAATTATCAAGGTACTTAATTTTCCACACATCATTGATACCATCTCCATTGGGTGAAAATGCATTGGGTACTTCCGGACCTTTCAATACTTTGATAAAACTGGTATCTGAAGCCGAACATCCTCCTATTCCTGTTACTAATAACTGATAAGTAATATCATCCTGTGGAA
>CAIYKV010000275.1 GCA_903926855.1 uncultured Bacteroidota bacterium
AAATGAATAAGTACCTTGCAGTTCCAACAACTCCTCTTTTATGCCGGAATCCAGAAAAAAGAAAAGATTTTATCTACTGAGCACTTTAACCAATCGTTGTCCGCGTTGCAGAGAGGGGAAAATTTTTCAGATCGACAATGCCTATAACATGAAGAAGAATGTGCTGATGCATGAGCATTGTCCGGTTTGTGGTCAGCCTACCGAAATAGAAGTGGGCTTTTATTATGGCACCGGTTATGTGAGTTATGCATTAAGCATAGCTTTTTTAACCGCCACATTTGTTGCCTGGAAAGTATTGATCGGGGTAAGTTTCTCGATTGATGATAACCGAATTTTTTACTGGATGGGTACAGCCTTCACATTATTACTGATTACCCAACCCCTGATCATGCGCTTATCGCGTACACTATGGCTAAGCTGGTTTGTTAGCTACGACCCCAACTGGGAAAAGAACCCCATTGAAAAACCCGAAAGAATTGTTCCTGAACAAATGAATAACTGGTAACTGAACTACAGTTTATAGTTTAGGGTTTATGGTTTAGGGTTGTTAAGGGTTATTGTAGATAGTTAATAATAGTGATTAAAGAGTAATGCGTTGTGCTATCAAAAATAGTTTACATAGCAAAATACGTTGAGTGCTAGTATTTTTATATATTCTTAGCGACCATTGCGGTTCATTGCGTCCTTTGTGTTACAGCTTCTAATGGTAACCTTTAAAAGCAGGAGCACAAAGGACGCCAAAGGTTCAATGAATCGCAGGGAACGCCCGCCTGAACGGCGTAGTCGGGCAGGCAAAGAAAAATGTTGCAATTAATCAAATTTTCATCTATTTTAATAGCACAACACGTTAAAGAGTAATACTAATTTTCGCAATGAATAACTCTAAAATGAAAAGCCTGAACAGGAAAGATTTCCGTTCAGGCTTTTGATTTTATAATTTATAGTAGTAATAGTTGGTTGCCGTTGTGTAAGTACAAATGAGTACCCACTCTCAACCTTCAACCACAAACATCCCTAACCCTACAACTATAGACCACCCCAAATCATCCCCACTTAAAAAATATACTTTATCCCAAATTGCCCCTGCCATCTTGAGTTGATAGGATCAACTGTATAATAGTGACCATCTAAACCGGTAGGCTTATTAAAGTTAAAAGTGGGCAGATATCCTGAGCTGGGTTTACCCGGTGATACCCCATTTTGGTCTTTGGCAAATGTGAGCATATTAACCGTATAGTTATTTACGTTCGTAACAAACGTGATATGTCCCCAACTATTATCAATCAAATTCAATACGTTGAAAACATCCAGGCTAATCTGCAGGCTATTTGATTTATTAGACTTGCTCAGTTTGAATTCGTGCATCAGTTTCAGATCCAGTTCATGATTCCAGGGGGTGCGTAACCCATTTCTTTCTGCATACTGGCCTCTTCTGCTGCTCAGATATTTATCTCCTTTGATAAAATTATCCAGGTCGGTCCATTGTTGTGCTGCAGTGTAAGTTCCATTATCAGCTAAACGAATATCACTTTGACTAACCGGGATATAAGGCAGGTTGGCATTGGCCGCATTGCCAAAAGGTGCTCCGCTGGAATTATATACCACACTATACGGACTTCCTGATTGACCGGAATAGAAGAAAGTGAGTGAACTGCTATTCATGCTGTTCCAGATAAGGTTACCACCGAAAGTAGCAACGATCCTGTGACGAAGATCGAAATTAGAATACGTCAGTTGAGGATTATTGGCCACTACTGCCGGGTTCAATTCAAAATTTGACTGGAATGAGTTCCGGATCCCATTACTCAAATCCTTACTAACACCATAGGTATAGGCTGCACTCCAATTTATATTCAGGGCATGTGTGCCAATGGAAAGATTATTGGTGGTTTTGCTTAACTGTGCAGTCAGGTTATATCGATATCCCTGCGTGGTATTGGTAAGCATATACACATTTGAATATTGGGTATTCAGTTTTCCACCAACATAAACAGGTGATTGAGTAGGCCCGGATGTATAGTATTGTACCTGATCAGCAATATTGATCTGTTTGAATTGTACATCATATAAACTTTTTGTGTACAAAACATCCAGCGTTAATTTATATCCTTTCCCAAACTTAAAGTCTGCTGCCAGATTGCTACGCAATACACGTGGCAGTTTGAAATTATTATCGATCACATCTACTTCCCTGGTAGTAGCCGCATTGGCACTGGCTAGTGCATGTGCATTGATAGTATCTTTCAAATACAGAGGATTAATGGCCAAAGGAACTGATGTATTACCACCAATCGTATTGCTAGCAGAAGGTTTAAAATCAATATTATTATAATAGCCGCCGCTTAATGTTTCAGCATATCCTATCCAGGCAAATGGCATTCTTCCGATAAAAATACCTGTACCACCCCTGATGATCAGTGACTGGTTAGAATTTACATCCCAGCTAAATCCTACCCTGGGGGAAAGCGTTGCTTTACCCAGCCACTGATTATTCAACTGGCTAAAAGGTGTATTGGTATACGTGGTATTAGTCGTATTGCTTATATCAGTACCAAAGTCTTTGTCAACAGGTATAGGATTCCCTAGGTTAGAATAATCAATCCGAAGTCCCGGTGTAATTTTAAAATTCCTTCCGGCAGAAATCTCATCCTGACCATATACACTCATCAATCCAACTGTAAACGGACTGGGCGGATTATTATAGATCGCATTTCTGTCATTGGGTAATTTCGGATCTATGGAATAAGCTCCGCGAATACGGCTGGGTTTGTCTGCCAGAAAACTGGCTAAATTAGAATATTCCCAACGGCCATTCCATGAATTGACAAATCCATAGGTAAGGTTATAGAATTCATTATGGGTACCAAAAGTGAATTTATGGTTACCGGCTGTCATAGTTACATTATCACTGATCTCAACAGTTTGCTGCTTCATATTATAAATAGAAGCTTCTCTCCAGGTACCTGTCCAAACCGCACCACCTCCAATATCCATCAATGGCGAAATCACTCCAGGAAAATCTCTGTATTCATGTACATTGATATAACTCAGATTGAATTGGTTACTTACACTATTGGAAACCTTTGTTTTCAATTCTGCTGTAAGGTTCAGGTTCTTTGTATACTGTGTAAAATCGGTTGATCCAAACTGGAAATTCGTAGAAGTACGTTCCAGGTTATTACCCCAGCCATTTGTGTAGATGGCTCGTACCGTTAATGTATTTTTTGGATCGATTTTAAAATCAAGACGGGCAAACAATTTATCACTGTTTGTGAATACTGTATATGGTCCAAGATAAGATCCTGCATCATATCCATATTTCGTTTTTAATTGGTTATAAATACTGGTTGCATCAGCAATGGTAACCGCTGATCCTGGATCACCGGCATTATAGAAAGTAGGTTCCTGTCTGCGGGTTTGTTCAAAATTCACAATAAAGAAAGCTTTATTTCTGGCAATAGGACCGCTTAAAGTTGCTCCATATTGGTAATCGTGAAAAGTGGAGCCGATACTTGTTTTTAATCCGTCAACACTTTTCCCAACCAAAGCCTGGTTACGACCATAGCCATATACCGAGCCATGGTAATCATTGGTACCGCTTTTGGTAACAGCATTTACACTACCCCCGGTAAAATTACCCTGCTTAACATCGAAGGGAGAAAGTTGTACCTGCACTTCCTGTATAACATCCAGACTATAGGGATTGGTACGGGTACCTGCACCGGCAGCACCACTCTGACCACCACCGCTTTGTCCGCCAAAAGAATTACTAAACCCAATCGCGTCATTATTAATGGCTCCATCGATGGTGAGGTTATTATAACGGAAATTACTTCCGGCAAAAGAGTTATTATTCGATTGAGGAGTAAGACGGGTAAAATCAGATAGACTTCTGCCCAGTGTGGGAAGAGTAGACAATTGTTTTGCCCCAACCGTATTAGCACCAGAGATTTGTTTTCTTCCATTAGAAGACACGGTTACTTCTGTTAAGACAGTAGAAGTACTGGTTAAGTTAATATTCAGATCAGGATTGGCACCCAGACTCAGGTTTACATCATTCAATACCTCTTCCTTGAACCCTACGAATGAAATTTTAATGGTATAAGGACCGCCCGGTTTTAGGTTAGGGATCACAAATATTCCTTTGTTATTGGTTTGTGCGGTGGATACAAAACCGGTAGGCTCATGCTTTACCGTAATACTGGCTCCATGTACAAATGCGCCTTTGGTTTCCTTTACATGCCCATTTAAAGTGGCAGTAGTTTCCTGTGCAAATGTGGTTGAGCTGATCAAAAAAAACGCTAAACATTGCACCAGGGCAAGCAGCTTTTTTAACATACAATTTTGTTTTAGTTTTCGCGGCAAAGGTTGCTTCCCTATGTTACCAAATTGTTACCACAAGATTACCTGCATGTTAACAAAAGCTTAAACGATTCTACCTCCCTGTTATCTAAGGATTTATATAACAAAACGGCCAAAATATTGATGTAAGCCCAATAATCATTATTTTTATTTACCATATAGTTTCCAGGCTTTTATTATCCGGATTTCAGACCCGATAGTTAGGAAGGAAAACAAAATGTACTAAACACCAAAATCTGACTATGGATACCCATCTTCACCACACGCATACCGAGCAGCACTTAACCAGCTCAGAAATACTTACAGATATTGTAATTGGCATGTCAGACGGATTAACCGTTCCCTTTGCCCTGGCTGCCGGTTTGAGCGGGGCTGTAAAAGACGTGCACCTGATTGTAATTGCGGGTATTGCTGAAATTGCCGCTGGGTCTATTGCCATGGGTTTAGGCGGATACCTGGCAGGAAAAACAGAACAGGATCATTATAACAGCGAGCTAAAAAGAGAATATGATGAAATTGAGAATTTACCAGATGTGGAACGTGAGGAAGTACGAGTATTTTTTGAAGGCCTGGGGTTAAGCCCCTCTGTTCAGGACCAGGCTGTGGAAGAATTGGTAAAAGACAAAGATCGTTGGGCAGATTTTATGATGAAGCATGAACTGGGACTTGAAAAACCAGATCCCAAAAGAGCCCGTAAAAGTGCGTTTAATATTGGTTTATCCTATATAGTAGGCGGATTGATTCCATTGAGTCCCTATTTCTTTGTGGCAGATGGCATTAGTGGTTTAAAGATCTCTGCAGGCGTTACTTTACTTTGTTTATTTATTTTCGGTTATTTTAAAAGTAAGCTAACCGGTATGCCGCCATTCCAGGGTGCATTGAAAGTTGCCTTGATTGGTGCTTTGGCTGCGGGATGTGCATTTAGTATTGCAAAATTAATTGAAGCCTGATAAGAGCCATAATTCAACAATAGTGCTTTATTATACTGTTGTAAAAATAAATTACTGTTTCTGTCCCCCTCAGAAACCCCATATCGATTGTTTGCCATTTCATAAAATGTATTGAATTGATGAATGGCTAATTAAAACCGAATCCGATTATATGAAACACCTATTCCTGTTACTATTATGTGTGCCTGTTATGGTATGGGGTCAAGGGCCCACCGAGTTACCCTATATGCTGAAAGATACCTGGGCCACCAATGCATTTGGTTTTCCTATGAATGTAAAAACATTTAAAAAAACATTCGGTGATTTGCTAACGCCCAGCATGAAATTGGTGAGGAACAAGTATGATTCTACACAAATAGATACGGCATATAGTTTTACAAAAGGCAGAACCAAAATTGAAATTTACCATTCAGCAACTAAGGATATGATACAGTCTGCTTTTATTGAAAATGAAAAAATAAAATTGAGAAATGGAATCCAGATTGGATTAACCAAACCTGAAGTGGAAAAAGCTTTAAACATAAAAATCAGTAGCGATAAATTTCAGGTAGGAGATATTGACCATCGACAGGTATACCAGTTTAATTTTTTAAAGGAGAAACTTATTCTTATCACTTTTGAAGGATTTCTGGAATAGCAGTCCAAGTAATAAAATTTAAAATAGAAACCCTTATTCTATGGAAAATGAAACCCAGGTTATTACCAAGGTACCGGAACAAACTGTCGAAAGCCCGATTCTGATATATTCTAAAACAGCCATACTGGGTTTCTCTATCTTTTTTGGCCCCATTTTTGGCGGAGTATTATTATTCCAGAATTTAAGAAAGATTCAGAAGAAACAGGAATCCAACTGGATACTAGCCGGGTCGATTGCATATACCTTATTTCAGATAATTGCAAATGCTTCTTTGCATACAAAGGGCTATTCATTTAGTTTTTCTTTAAGTATACTAGGTGGACTATTGCTGGGGAAATATTTCTACGCCAAGTATATTCCAGAGAACCCCAATTATGAAAGCAAGCCGATCTGGACTGCATTAATTCTTTCTCTTATTATAAGTCTGCCGATTTGGATTTTGGGCATTTCTGGTGCAAGTAGGGTTTAGTGGTTTTAGACCAAAAGATTTCGAGGTTTGTTGTTAATTTTTTGGTCTGTATTTGCTTGCAATTGGAAGTCGAAAATAACCATCAACAACTATCAATTCCTCACTTTCAACAACTCTAAATTGTAATTTCACTTAAAGGTGTAAAATTTGCCTATTTCTTTGGAAAATCCGGTCTCTATGACCAGGCCTTTCCGGTTTTGATTGACCAGGAAACCTGCTGATTATCAATCCATTTAGTGGTCAGAGTTAACCGGATTTTAATGGTCAAGGTCTTCGGATTTTCCACTGGAAGCTAAGCCAACGCTGACAAAAATCATGCAGGATGTTGCAACTGCTGTAGAAAATGACCCGGAAAAAGCCAGGGAGGCTGTAGAAAAAGAGGAAGCCCACAACGCCCAAGTTTGGGACCTACACCAGAAAATGGTGGCCGATAGTGCCCAAATGAAGGTATTAGAGGGGGGAATAAAAAATAGAAATTGAATTATATCTCCTTTTATGCTTCTTTCCAGAGAAGGAGTAAATACAAATTATCTTAGCAGCATAAAAGTGCCTTTTGCAAATTGAAGTTTACCAGTAAAATCCTTATAGCGGATCAAATATACAAATGTAGAAATAGGCTGATCTTTACTGTTTATTTTCCCATCCCAGCCCTTCTTTGGATCGGTTGTTTTAAAAACTACCTGACCGTAACGATTATAAATGCTGAAATCGATAAGCTGCTGGTTTCTCATGTCGCCAATTTTGAATACATCATTTAGATAATCGCCATTGGGTGTAAAAGCATTAGGTATATAAATAGGTAAATTACAATCACTGTAAACCATAATGCTGTCGCTAACGGTTCCGCAAGCAGTTGAATCCCTCACCCAATAAAGACCAGGTTTTTTGATGGTGTAGGAAGAATCACGGCTACCGTCCTGCCATAAAAAAGAAGATACTGCAGCGTTAGTAGTTTTGGGATTCAAAATAATTTCTGAAGAACCGATAAGGCAGGTATCATTACCTAATTGAATCGAGGGAATACCTTCTTGCGTAAGGATTGTAAATATGATGCTGTCACAACCTTTTGGTGTTTGGAAATAACTGGAATATATTCCTGGTTGCGTAACAGTTGCGTTGTCAGGCAAAGTATAAGTAGCACTATTGCAAATAACGCTATTGGTATATTTAATCGTATCATTACAACAACGAGTTTTGATCAGGCAGTCCCGCATGTCGTAGGGAAGCAAATCTTCATTCACAATATTCACGGGAGTTGAAATAATTCCTTGTTGATTATCCCAGGTTGCGGGATATTGAATTACGGTATCTGCCTTTGTAATAACTAAAGGAATAGAAAAAGTGTCAGAACAGTTTGTATTGCCCAATGTATCTGTTTTGATAAGATAGTTTTGATATTCATCATTTCCAGTATTGCCAGAAAAATTGCGGGTGATGAAATTACCACCTATAATATTAGAGTTGCTTCCAACAGTGGCTGTTGTTATCCTGTTTAAAGAACCTATACTCAATGAACTATGATAGCTTTTTGCCCATTTAACAATATTGTTAGATTCTTTAAAAAGTATATGGTAAGGAGTAATACCTGTAACCTCACCATAAAATACATCATTGCCCTGTTTATCCGTACCTGCATAATATGATGCTAATGTATCGGCTGGAGAATTCAATTGAATTGTTTTCCCCTCAATAAAACTTCCTGCTGCATTAATATGATAATAGGAATTGGAAGACGGACCGGCATAACCTTGCAAGGTGTTAGAACGACGATTAACATGAAAATGGATGCTACGGTCTGGAAGTTCGTGTATCTCGATTGATGAGCCAGAAAACGCCCCGATTGAATCTTTAGGTACCAAAAAACTTGACCAAATCACAGTGCCGGTAGAAGCATTCATTTTCTGCAAATAGAACCTTGGTCCTACCTGCAATTGTAGACTATCTACTCTGTAGGAATGCGCACCGCAAAGTAACAGGTTGCCATCCTGTAATTCTATCACTTTGGTAAGAGCACCACTGCCACCATAATATTTACTTTTTGAAAATGCTGCATCATCAAAGTATTTATTCCATAAAAGAATCCCGGCCGTATCTGTACAGGTAATAAATCCGTATGTATTGGAACCAGAAATATTCGAAGTGCCGCCCACTGTAATAAAATTGCCATTGGTTAGTTGAATAATTCTCGTGCCTGTCCCTTCATTCAATTTGCTATCATTAAATGAAAAATTAGACGCCCATTCCACTGCCCCATCAGGGGTTAATTTCACTAATGCTGATCCTCTACAAACCACTAGATAACCATTGTCTTTAGTTAGGCTAATTTTAGGAGTAAAATTATTGTCATTATTGTCTTCAAATCGTTTTGCCCATAAAAGTGTTCCTTTTGGAGTAGTTTTACTTATCATTTTGTTCACAGTATAAATACCTACTCCATTGAAAAATTGAATATTGCCCCAGGTAACTATATTCCCGGTTTGATCTTCAATAATGTTTATTATACCATAAATATCCTTATTGCCAAAATTATCCACATTCTTAAATGAGTACATCGTTTGAAAACCCTTCGAAGTATCACATGGCTGGGTGTAACCATAAAATACCATATTCAGAAAAAAAATACTCCACGTATATTTTAACATTGGCGACATATAGCATAAAGCTACAAAAAATCAAAACACACTAAGGGCAATATGTACCTGTATAAAAATCAATCTCCGCCGAAGTACTGCAACCGAGAACATTAGTCAAAGTTCTAGTGCTGCCAGATCCGGAAGGAGAACAACCAAGAGTATTGGTGTCATTATCGAAAACTTCAATTGCGGTTGAAAAGGTAGATGAGAAATAAATTTTGATGGTGTTACCATCTGTCGTTGGGTAGTTGGCCGAAGAAAGTGTTGAAGGATATATGACTTGGGTATTATTTAAATTATCTGTTATATCAATCTCAGTCCATGATATAGAAGAATGATTTACCACAGTTAATGAGACGTTTCTTTCATGAGGTTTTGTTTTGTCCGTTTTTTTGGTCATGCCTTTAAGCAAAACAATGCTCATTAAAATCAAAGCCCCAGCCAGTAACGGATAGATAATTTTCTTTTTCATAAATTATAGTTTTTGTTTGTTACTATTTTACTATTAATTTTTGTTCTTCAATTTAAAATAGAAATCGATTTGTCTAGAAAAGTATATCTGAACAGTCCATAATATATTTTTACCAAAGCATTTATCAGACTTCCGTGGCAGGTGTATTCGAAATCGAAACTATTTTTATTTACAGCTATTAATATGCAATCAGTAATTCCCAAAGCTAAAGTCATATAAAGCCTTTCTAGAGAATATAAGCAAGC